>NZ_FNSN01000009.1 GCF_900105345.1 Arthrobacter woluwensis | reverse complement strand
CGGCGCTGCGGACGACCGGGATGCCCCCTGCTCCGGAGATGCCGGGTTCAGAGCACCGGCGACCACGCCCCGACGGATGTCCAACTGGTGGCTCTTCGCGTAGCCGTGCAACTGACGCAGGATGTCCCGGCGCTCGCGGTGGGACGCCGGATCGCCGATCGCGACCCGTTCGAGTTCTTCGGTGGTGGCGTGCCGCAGGGCTCCTGCCGCGACAGGGTCGCCCTGGTTCAGACCGTCGATCACCACGACCGCCATGCCTTTGCGGTGCAGCTGCGTCGCGACCGCCAGACCGCCCATCCCCGTGCCCACGACGACCACATCGGTGACGGTGACGCCGCCTTCCGGAGGTCCACCGGACACTCTGCTGGCACTGCGCGTGGCACTGCGTGGCATTCGATCCTCCTTCGGTGCGGCATGGCTGCCCGGCATCACGCACGGGCGGGGAGTCCCGGTCACTCCGGAACGGTCAGCGCGCAGAAAAGACCCAGGCGATCGTCACGATCCACCATGGGTCCCTCCCACTGTGCAACTGAGAATACTCCGCTCGGGGTCACCTGAACAGGGCGCCGGGAGGGTGATGTGAAGCAATTCGTGAACGGTACGGATGACCCTTTTCGGTCTCCGTGGACGGGCGTCCAGGGTACCGCGGGCGTGGCCCGGGAATCCGCGGTTCCGCGGACGTTCCGGACCCCTTCCCTCAGGCCCGCTGACGAGTGGCGGCGCGTCCTCCGGCGTCGGCGTTTCTTGAAACGACCAGCACAAACGGCAATAGTGGGTCATAAGCCAGCGTGGGTGGTAGGAGAGCTGCAGGGACCGTCTCCGCAGGCCGCCCACAGGGGATGAGGAGGCGAGAGTCGTGAGCACGGATACGCCGGAGACAGCACCGCAGGGAATCCACGGCGGAGTGATCGTGGGAGTGGACGGGTCCGAGCACGGGCAATGCGCTCTGAGCTGGGCCGCACGCGAGGCGGAACGACGCCGGACCACCCTCCATTTGATCACCGCCTACTCGGTGCCCATCTACGCGGCCTCGGGTCTGGACGGCGGGTACGCCGCCGTCGACGACTCCGTCATAAGGGAGGGTGCGGAGAGCGTCCTGAAGGATGCGCTGGAGCGCATCAAGGACTACGACATCGACGTCGACGCGTCCGTGGAGAACGGCGACGCTTCGGGCGTGCTGCTGGAACTCGGGCGGGAGGCGGATCTGCTCGTGGTCGGCAGCCGGGGACGGGGCGGCTTCGTCGGACGTCTGCTCGGCTCGGTGAGTTCGGCGCTGCCCGCGCATGCGAGCTGCCCCACGGTCGTGGTGCCCATGATCTGCGCCGGCCGCTTCGGTCAGGACGTGACGGACAAGCACCTGAAGGCCGAGCTGGCCAAGAACCCTCTGGAGCCTGTGAAGCCCCGCGTCGTCGTCGGCGCGGACGGCTCCGACCAGGCCAGGGTCGCCGTGCTGGAGGCCGCGGCCCAGGCTCAGCGGCTCGGCGTCGAACTGCAGATCCTGTGCGCCGTGCCGCAGTACAGCGGCAGCCTGGCCTGGGTCCCCGCGGCTATGGACCGGGAGGCGATCTTTGCGGACATCCAGGTCCAGCTCGACGCCGGCGTCCTCTGGCTCAAGAGCCACTTCCCGGAACTCGAGATCACCACACGCCTCGTCGACGGCTCGCCCGTGGAGGTCCTCGTGGACGCCAGCCGGGACTCCGAGCTCGTGGTGGTGGGCACGCGCGGTCGCGGCGGATTCGCCGGCATGCTGCTGGGCTCCACCTCGGACGGCGTCCTGCATCACGCCCAGGGACCGGTCATGGTGGTGCCGGACCGGGAGGATCCGCGGCTCGCCGACCGCGCCAGTTTCGGCCCGGTGCTGGGCGGCTGACCTCCGCGGGCTTCGAGAACCGCAGGCATGACGAAGGCCCGGCCTGTCCCGTGGATCTCCACGGGACAGGCCGGGCCTTCGTCGTCACCGCTGGGGGCGGACGCTGGTCAGATCGGGCCTGATCCGGTCACCAGTACCGGGCCGCGGTCGGCCAGAGCTGCATGCCGATCATCCAGTCGATGCGGGACACGGTGATGCCGGAACCGGGGTTCAGGGCGTTGACCACCTGGCCGCCGCCGATGTAGATGCCCACGTGGTAGAAGTAGCTGCCGTCGCCCCAGAAGATGAGGTCGCCGGGCTGCCACTGCCCCATGGGGATGTACTGAGGAGCGGAGAAATACTGCGGAGTCGCCGTGCGCGGCATGTAGACGCCGGCAGCGGCGAAGGCAGCACTCGTCAAGCCGGAGCAGTCGTAGCCCACCGGGCCATTGCCGCCCCAGACGTACGGGCCGCCCACCTTGGACATCGCGAAGTTGATCGCGGTCTGAGCCGCGCTGCCGCCGGGCGACGGGGCGGGCGGGGTGACCACGGGAGGCTTCGGCGCGGGGGGCTGAGGAGCCGGCGGCTGAGGAGCCGGTGGCTGCGGCGCGGGCGGCTGGACCACCGGCGGACGGGGAGCCGGAGGCGTGACGACGGGAGGCTGCACGACCGGCGGCTGGACCACAGGGGGCTGCACGACCGGAGGCTGCGGCTGCGACGGCTGGCCGCCGCCGGTGGAGCCCCCTCCGGTGGAACCGCCGTCGGTGGCGCCGCCCGAGTCCCCACCCTGCGCCGGGGGCTGCGGGGACGGGACCGGCTGCTGCGCGGCGCGTTCCTGGAGGGCCTTCAGTGCCGCCGCGGCGCGCTGCTGCTCGAGCCCCTGGACACGCTGCGTCTCCAGGGCCACCGTGGTGTTGCGCAGGGACGCGAGCTGGGCGATGACCTTCTCGCGGTCCTTGGATGCGCTCTGGAGTGCCTGAGTGGCGGAGGTCTGAGCCGACTCCGCGGCGGCGCGGGCCTGGTCGGCGTCACGTGCGGCGTCGTCGGCGGCCTTCTGCGCGGCCGCCGCATCGGCGGACAAGGCCGAGTTGGCCTGGCCGGACGCGATGGCCTTGTTGAACGTCTCGCTCTGCTTCTGGCTGATGGCGTCGAGCGTGGTCGCTCGGCCCAGGAGATCGCCGTCGTCGCCGTTCAGGACGCCTTCCACGGCCGGGTTCACGCCGCCGGTCTTGTAGATGGAGCTGGCGAGCGTGCCGAGATCCTTGCGGCTCTTGGCCGCCTGATCCTTGGCGGCAGCGGCCTTGGCCTTGGCGGCCGCGGCGGCGTCCTGCTTGGCCTTAAGGGTCAGCAGGGCGTTCGTGTAGGAGTCGTTGGCGCGCATGCTCGCGGTGATGGCGCTCGACTGGCGGTCCGCGAGGGTTCCGATGAGACCTTCCAGGCGCGCCTGGGTCGCTTTCGCGCTGCTCTCGTTCTTCTTCGCGGCGGCGATCTCCGACTCGCTGGGAATGGTGTCGGACTGGTCGGCCGGAACGGTGACCGGCGACGCCGGAAGGGGCGCGGCCACGGCGCCGGGAATGCCGCCGGAGCCGAGCAGAACGCTCGCGCTCAGGGCGGAGGAGTAAAGGATCGCTGCGTATTTCCTGCGCTTCGCCACTGCCATGTACACCTGCCTCGAGACCGCTGGGAGAACACCCAGCCCTACCGAGAGTACGGCCTCAAAAGTAACATTGGCAACATTGGTCCCACCATCAACATAAACAACATCACTGTCATTTCGCCGCTGATCACACGGCGTGTCGCGCGAAATCCCGCCGTCGGAGGCGCCTACTCCGCGGTCCGGAGGGCCCGGGTTCTCAGGCGTGCTGGTGGGCTTCGTGAGCCTGGTGGGACGCCGGCTCCAGCTGGAAGGTGCAGTGCTCGGTGTCGAAGTGCGAGCCGAGGCAGCGCTGCATGCGGTCCAGGATCCTGTCGGCGGATTCGGGGCTGAGAGCGTGGTCATCGACCACGACATGAGCGGAGAACACCGGGACGCCCGAGGTGATGGTCCAGATGTGGATGTCGTGGACTGACTGCACGCCCTCCACGGCGAGGATGTGCTCACGGATCATGCCGACGTCGACGCCCTTCGGGGTGGCCTCCAACAGCACGTCCACGACGTCCTTGAGCAGGCTCCAGGCCCTCGGCAGGATCATGAACGCGATCAGGATCGAGGCGATGGGGTCGGCCGCGGTGAATCCTGTGAACATGATGACGAGTGCCGCCGCGATGACGGCCAGGGACCCGAGCAGATCGCCCAGCACCTCGAGGTAGGCGCCGCGCAGATTCAGGCTCTCCTCTTGCCCGCCCCGCAGGATCAGGAGCGAGACGCCGTTGGCCACCGCGCCGATGATCGCGGCGATCAGCATGGTGTCCGTCCGGATCTCCGGAGTCTCGCCGAAGCGGCGGAAGGCCTCCAGGGCGATGATGACCGCGATCACGATCAGAATCAGGGCATTGGCCAGAGCGGCCAGGATCTCGGCGCGCTGATAGCCGTAGGTCCGCTGATCCGTGGCCGGTCGCGTGGCGATCCAGGAGGCGAGGAGCGCGATGAACACGCCTGCCGCATCCGAGAGCATGTGCCCGGCGTCGGCCAGCAGTGCCAGCGAACCCGAGAGGGCCGCGCCGGCCACCTGGATGACGACGACGCTGAGCGTGATGGAAAGGACGATGATCAGGCGCTTCCGGTGCTTGCCGGTGCCGGTCATTCCCTGAGTGTGATCGTGGTTGTGGCCCATGCTGTTCAGGCTAGCTTCGGAGGGCCCGGAATGCATGTCCGGAATGCGACTCATTCGCAGTGCTGGCGCGGATTTTGGGGGGTTCCGGGCGGCTGCGGGAGGCGGTCACGGAAGGTGCGTGTGAGGCGTTCGCGGGAGGCGCCCGACGTCGGCCGGATCAGCCCCAGCCGAGCTCGTGAAGGCGGGCGTCGTCCACGCCGAAGTGGTGGGCGATCTCGTGGATCACGGTCACCTGGATCTCGAACAGGACCTCCGAGCGGCTGGCGCAGATCTCGAGGATGGGGCGCCGGTAGAGCGAGATACGGTCGGGGAGCGAACCTGCGGCCCAGCCCTCGCCCCGCTCCGTGAGGGGAGTGCCTTCGTAGAGGCCGAGCAGGGGTTCGCCGGTGGCCGCATCGATGCCGTCGTCCTCGATGAAGAGCATGACGTTGTCCATGTGCCGGGAGATTTCGGGCGGGAGGTCTTCGAGAGCCTGCTGCGCGAGGGCCTGGAACTCGTCGAGGCTGAGCGTGGCGGCTTCCGTGCGCTCGAGGTGTTCGAAACCGGGCTCACCGCGCAGCGTGCACCGCGGTCCGGGCGGCCAGATGCGGATGGGCAGGCCGCGGGGGAGCGGTCGCGAAGAGGCCGGTTCCGGTCTGCTGTCCATGCCCTCCACGGTAGCCGTCTGCGGCGTTTCCGGGGCGACGGACCGCATTTTGGAAATTCCCGGACCATGCTCTAAAGTTTTACTGGTCCACTTCGCGAGGAACGCGGCAGCAGCCGGGAACTGAGCAGGTGTGTCAAGGCCCCCATCGTCTAGCGGCCTAGGACACCGCCCTTTCACGGCGGCGGCACGGGTTCGAATCCCGTTGGGGGTACGCATGAGATGCGATTTGAAAGCGGATCGAAAGATCTGCTAAGATGAAATCTTGTGAGCCGGGAGCGATTCCGGTGAAAACAACGGTAGAAATACCACCAAGGCCCTGTAGCGCAGTTGGTTAGCGCGCCGCCCTGTCACGGCGGAGGTCGCGGGTTCAAGTCCCGTCAGGGTCGCTTTGATGGCTGGAGTTATCCGGCGATCATGGTGACAAGTCACCGAGGCTCTGTAGCTCAGTTGGTAGAGCGTTCGACTGAAAATCGAAAGGTCACCGGATCGACGCCGGTCGGAGCCACTGAAACCCTCGCCTAGCTTCTACATGGCGAGGGCTTCTTCTTTTCCCCGTGATTCCGCGAGTTTTGGCAGCATGGCGGGGCTTTTTTGTGCCCGGAATCTGACTCGCAATGCCCCCGTCTGGGCGTGCGCTCGCGGGTCAGGTGTAGCCATTCGTGTAGCCATACGCATTACGGCAAGCTGGGGGACGCTGGGATGTGCTGAGGCATGCTGGCTTTATCTTCATACGGCTCTTCGCACGACCGCCGCGAGGTTATGATTTCAGGACAGCTGGTTAGGGAAGTCCAGCTACCACCACTCAACCTCTTTGAAGGATCTATTATGACGTACCCCCAAACGCCCCCTCCGTATGCCCAGCAGCAGGTTCCGTACCAGGCTCAGCCGCAGGTCGGGCAGAAGTCCTTCCTTGTGACCTGGCTGCTCTCGCTCTTGCTGGGTGGGCTCGGCATTGACCGGTTCTACCTGGGCAAGATCGGCACCGGCATCCTGAAGCTCATCACACTCGGTGGCTTCGGCATCTGGGCGTTGATCGACCTCATCTTGGTCTTGGCGAACAAGCAGACCGATAAGCAGGGTCTGAAGCTTGAGGGCTACGAGAAGCACAAGCTCATCGCGATCATCATCTCTGTGGTGGTGATCCTCATCGGTGGCATCAGTAGCGCCGTGAACGGTGCGAATGCCGGTTCCAAGGTATCGTCCCTGTCTGATGTTCCCGCCGTTTCGACGGATGCTCCTGTGGTAGAGAAGACGGTTGACCCGGCTGCGGCGGCAGCGGAATCTTCCGCGTCCGCGAAGGCTTCGGCCGAGGCTAAGGCGCAGGCTGCTGCTGATGCTAAGGCCGCTGCGGAAGAGGCCGCGAATCGTGGCACGGTCGGCCAGCAGAACGCGAAGGCCAAGGCGGAGAACTACCTCTCGTTCACTGCTTTCTCCCGTTCCGGCCTGATCAAGCAGCTTCAGTTTGAGAAGTTCCCTGCCGCTGATGCAACGTGGGCGGTTGACCACATCAAGGTTGATTGGAATGCCCAGGCCGCCGCCAAGGCCAAGCAGTACTTGGACACCACCTCGTTCTCCCGGGGTAGCCTGATTGACCAGCTCGTGTTCGAAGGCTTCACCCAGGAGCAGGCTGCTTACGGAGCGACCAAGGCTGGACTCTGATCGGAGCGCCAACTTGGCCTGTTAAACACCGATAGCGCCCCCACCACCTCATAGCGAGGTGGTGGGGGCGCTTTGTCATGCTGGGCTTTTTGGTTCGGCTCCGAGGCCGATCTTGGTGAGGAAGTCGTTGACCAGTGGGAGTGCCATGACGCGGGTGATGGCTCCGGCGACTCCGAGGACGGCCGCGGCGAGGCCTGTCGCTGCGGCCGGGTCGTGGAGGGTGGCTGCCTGATAGATGAGCGGTGCCCCTGCGATGAGTGGGAGCCCGACGGCGAGGGCGGTTCGGGCTACCGCCCGCCACGGGTAGCGGGTCTGAGTTGCTGCGCGGTGATCAGGCATCGGTTCCTCCTACTGTGACGTTGACGTCGACGCCGGATTTGAGGGCTTCCTCGGCTCCGGCTTTGGCGGCGGCCTGAACGGCACTGAGATCGATGTTCTGGCCGGTAGTTGCGGCCTTGAACGCTGCGAGTAGCCCAGCGATTTGGCCTTGGAGAGCGATGTTGCCGGTCTTCGTGTCTGCGATTTCCTGCCGCAGAGAAATTGGGCGGCCGCCGCGAGTGATCGGGCCGGTGTTGTCGCGGGCGGTCTGAGCGGCGCGCGTGCCATCAGCGATCATCTGGCGGACGCTCACGTCGCCGCTCGCGGTGCTGATGGGGCCGAGGTACTTCGCCAGGCCCTTCTCTACGGCGGAGTCGAGGTCTTTGGAGGTTGCCATGTCGAACCAGTCCTTCGTTTCAATGGGGCGGACTGCGCCGCCAGCGTTGGTGATTCCTGCGATGCCCCACGGTTCGGTGCTGTCGTAGACGTCGGCGGGGAAGTTGACTGGGTCGCCCCAGTAGAGGTCCACGGTGGATACGTGGATGTGATCGGAGTGCGGGGATTCGCCTGTGTAGGGTTGCCACTCCCAGTTCGAGAATGCTCCGGCGATCAGAGGTGTGGTCTGCCCGGGTGTCGGGTTCATGTCGTGGATGAGGTAGGAGAACCGGCCGGTGGCGCGGCCGATGGCGCGTAGCTGCTCTGCGAGCTCACGTCCCTCCGCTTCGGGGAGGTTCCCATTGTCATCGGTGAAGATGTCAATGGCATGCACGATTCCATTGGAGTCGGCGTTGTGGCCCGTGAAGTTGGTGGGCGACATGTAGCCAGTGACGAACTCGCTTGCACGGGCCGGGGTGTAGTCGTACCGCTTGTAGACCTCATCACGGAGCGTGACGAGGGATCTGTTCGGCCGATGATAGGCGATGGCCATGTTCGGCACTGAGCCTCCTCAGATGTAGGGCGAGCCCGTCACGGGGACGGGCTCGGGGTCGGGGTTGATGCTGTGCAGGTGTAGGTGGTGGATCCGGGCGGCTGCGGGGTGCACGTGTAGGTGACCCCGTCCTGAGTGAAGTTCCAGCTGCTCGGCGGGGAACCATCCTTGCCGTCCCGGCCCGGCATGCCCGGCGCTCCGGGGTCGCCCTTCGGGCCCGGCACTCCTGGGTCGCCCTTCTCTCCCGGGATTCCTGGCTGGCCAGCGCTTCCCGCCACGCCTGGGGCCCCGGGGATTCCAGGTTCTCCGGCACTCCCCGGCGCTCCAGCAGCACCCGGCGCGCCGGACGCTCCCGGGCTCCCATCCCGGCCGTCACGGCCCGGGGCACCATCTCGCCCGTCAACTCCCGGGATGCCTTGGTCCCCCTTGCTTCCCGGGACGGCCGCGGTGTCCTTGGCGACCTGGTCGGCTCGCTGGCAGACCTGCTTCCCCTGTGGACTGGACTTGAAGTCGTCCTTCGCGCACGCGGCGGCGACCTGCTCCGCCAACGATTTCTTCTCGGCTGCCTGAGCTTGTGCGGCGTCGGCGGCCTGGGCGGCGTAGTTGCCGTTCTGCCATGCCAGGATCCCGCACACCACCACCAAGAACGCGAGCAGACAGGACGAGAGCAGGAGCAGGGACTTCGTGCGCTTGTCCGCCCGGCGTGACTTGTCCACGGCCTCCTGCGCGACGGCCAGCCGCCTCTCGTTGTCTTCGAGCTGGCTCATGACACTCCTTCCGGCCAGTCTTTCGGGTCCGGTTCGATACCGGCGGCGATGAGCTGTTCACGCCACTTACCGGCTGCGCGCTTGACGAGTTTCGCTTCCTTCAACTCGGCCTCGAGGGCTTCGATGCGCTCTCTCAGTAGCTCTTCCACAGACGCCTCCCGCTTCTCGCGCTTCTTGTCTGACCGGCCGATGAGGTAACGGATGCCGCCACCGAGGACGGCCAGCAGTGCACCCACTGCGGTGAGTGTCGGTCCCCAGGACTCCACACGCTCCTACCTCCCTCTCCTGATGGGTTGTCGGTGGGGGAGGGTCACGGGACCTCCTGGATGCCGACGAGCAGTGCGGTGATCTGCTTGACGATGCTGGTGGCGATGTCGTCAGGGATGTCGCCGTTGAGGTCGATGCGCTTGCCTTCGAGAGTGATGGAGACCATTGCTTGGGCCATGATGTGGATCCTTAGCGTTTGTAGGTGTACGAGATGGTGAACAGTGCGCCGGATGCGAGGGTGAAGTTCGCCCCGACTGCGCGGATAGAAGCGGCCCCGGTAGCTAGGTTCACGAACGCGATGGCCTGGTTGTTCAAGCCGGCCCCGACGACCTGAGTGAGAACGTAGGGGGAGTCCGCGGTAGAGCTCATCGCCGCCGATGGCAGCACGGTTCCCATCGACGTGTACGCGGTGGTGGTGATGGTTACGTTCGCGCCCGTGTACTTCGGCACCAGCGCGATCGTGATCTTCGTTTCGCCAGCGAGTGGCTCGACGAAAATGGACCCGCCAACGTTCCATCCCGCAGGGCTGAGCGCGCTAACGATCGACTCGGTGCCGAGGCCGTTGAGTTTCGCCTTGTCCGCCGCTGACATCGCACCCGGCGCGCTCGTGGTCGCTGCCGGGATGTCCGTGCCGGCGAGCACGACGTCACCGGTCCTACCGGCCACACTCGTCACGGCCCCGCCCACGGGTGAGCCGTTGACAGTGAAGGTCCCCACCACGTTGACGCTGTTGCTGCCCTTCAGGGTCAGCACGCCGTCACCAGTGTGGATGACGTCTACCTTGTTGGCACCCTTCTCACTGTGGAGGGTCATCAGGCCGTCTTTGTCGAACTTGAACAGGCCCTTGTTGATGTAGGTGCCGTTGTAGTCGCTCTGCTCGTACCGGATCTGGAGACCGTCCGGTGGGCCCATCTGCCCGCCCCAGGGGCGCATGCTGAGCGCTGTGTTGGTGTGGATGACCGCTGGGTCGTCCGGTGCTGCGTTGCGCACGTAGGTTGCCACGGACAGTGCAGAATCCAGGCTGACCGACAGGCCTCCGGATTGGGACGTTCCCCCGGTGGAGGGGCTTGCCGGGTCGCCGTCTTGACGGCTCCAGTACAGGCTCGCTCCTGCCGGGTCGATGTTCGCCGCTGAACGCCAACGCCTACCTTCGCTGTCGGTGTAGTTCAGGGACTGGATTTCGATGTTGTCGCCGTAGCGTGACGTCAAAGATGCCATGTTGGCGGGGTCGGTCTGGTAGGAAGTATTCGCTAGCCAGATCCCGGGCCGCAGCACCGGCAGGCCCGTCCAGGGTTCGATCACTTCCCGGTTGCCCAGACTGGTGCTGACCTTGATTGGCTGGTTGGTATAGCGGTCGATGCCGTCGGCGGTGGTGGAGATGTTGCCGCCCCCGGTCACGCTGATCTGCCCGCCGGGGACGAGGACGCCGCCTTCGACGCGGAGTGTGCCACCTGGCGGGATGGTGGATGAGCTGTTCCGGTTGGCCCCGTCAAGGGCCTGCTGCTTCCGTGCCAGCTCATCGACCCGGTTCCGCGCATCGGTGACACCGAAGGGGCGGGGGATGAAGCTGTTATCCACTGGCACCAATGTCACCTCCTGTCAGGTCGGCAAGGGTCGGCTTCCAGGTCTTCATGTCCTGGCTCAGGGAGTACCCGATGACAGGCCAGACAGCATCAAGCTCGATGGCGAACTCGTCCAGGTCGACGGGGTCTTGCCCGACGCGGACGTTGACCTGTGCGGTATCGCCCAGGGTCAGGTCCGCCGGCCCGGTGTAGTAGTCCCCGTCGCCGGGGATCTTCGCTTCAAGAGTCACGAGGGTCTGGCCGCCGAAGAACGCTTGCTTCATGCGGGCCATGTGGGCGGCGATGGTTTCTTCGCTGTCCACGCCGGAGAAGTTGCGGCGTTCTTCCAGGCGTGGCCATCCAGCGGCTTCCCGGATGGTGTCGATCCCGGGTGCGGAGATCAGCCGGGATTCGCCTTCACCGTCGCCGACTGCGGTGACGAGGGTCGCGGCGTCTCCCTGGCCCCACCGGGTCTCTGGGGTGGCGTCGGTGATGTTCACCCCGGAGATGAACGCGTGCTCCGGGGTGGTGGTGCGGTTGCCCATGGTGGGGCGCATCCGTGCGATCTTCCGCACCCGCGACTGGGCGGCGTCGGCCCATTGGATATCAATCATCCAGTCGAAGCCGGGGAAGCGTTGGACAGTTCCGTGAGACGGTCCCCGATCCTGGTGTTCTCCGCGTCCTGATAGAGGCGTTCCAAGATCACCCCCGTCAGTGGGGCGTCCACCTCGAGGCCGATGCCGTTGACGTTCGCGGCGTTGATCATGGCGGCGAAGATGTTGGCCTGGTCGACGTCAAGGAACTCGGCGGTGGGCATGTACCGGCGCAGAAGGTATTCCTCCACGGTCCTGCAGGGGATTTCCTGACCGTTGATACCTGGTGTGGCGGTGCTGTTGGGGATCCCGTGCCAGATGATCCGGCCATCCTCGTCGGTGACGAGGATGAGGGACTTCCACGGAACGATCAGCTTCTCCCAGTACCGGCTCTTGTAGAGGCGGCCTTCCCCGTCGAAGAACGGGGCGAAGAACTTGCCCTCGCCCACGCCCTTGAGCTGGCGGGTCAGGTCCTCCGCGATGACCAGGGGCGCTTCGTCTAGGACGGTGCCGGTGATCAGGTCACAGATGATGAACCTCACGGCACCTCCTAGGCTTCGTCAGCGGGGCATTCCTCAACCCAGAACTTCGTGATCTTCGGATCCACGGACACGCCCGTGAAGACGTTGCCGGTGACCTTGTCCACCCAGAAGCGCGGGATGGGCAGGGAGTTTGCCGGGACGATGATCTCTTCGGTTTCGATGTAGCTGCTCATCAGGTAGTTGCCGGGGGCTGTCCAGCACAGCGGGGAGCGGGTCTGGGCGTTGGATGCCTGGGACTGCATGAGGGATGCGCACACATCCCACCGGCTGATCCCGGAGGCGATGGCACCCGAGTTCACGCTGGTCTGGACGAAGACCTTCATGCGCCGGTCGTAGGCTTCCGCGTTCATCGACATGGTCGCCACGGCACGGGAGCCGGTGCCATCACTGGCCGAGGTGGGGATGTTCGTGGAATTGACGGTGAAGGTGGTGCGCTTCCACGGTCCGACATGGGTCCAGACGGTGCCGTTGTAGACCTGCGTGGGGAACCCGGGAAGGTCCATGCGGAGCCTCTGCAGGCCGCGCACCTTGGGCAGGGCGCGGGCCTCGGCCAGGCTGTTGACCGGGATCGGTGCTCCCGCTGCTGCGGTGATTGGCCGCTGATCGGTTACCACGGGGGAGCCGCTTCCGGCCTTGGGGACGTCGATGAACGCCAGAGTCAGGGCCAGACCTGGTTCGGGCTTCACCCCGCCGCCCGTGGTGGCGAGCGGGTCCGGGTCCCCGGTGAGTATCCGGACGACACCCTTACGGTTCGTCCCGCCGCTGGTGCCGTCATTCTGCGGGTTGCTGGGGTCCCAGACCTGAAGGATCACCCGGTCACGGCGGGGGTTGTTCGCATCCGCTGCGACCAGGGGGTCAACGGTGGCTGAAGTGGCCAGTCCGGTGAGGTACGCTCCCGTACTGGACGCGACCGCTGCCGGCCCTGCCGTTGCCAGGACATTGTTGCCCGAGAGGGTGATCGCCAGGGCGCGGGCGTCAAGGACACCGCTGCGGCTGGTCCCCACCGCGGCACCGGGGGCCAGGAGCCCGCCGATGTCACGGCGCAGGGACTCTCCCGTGTAGAGGGGAGGGCCAGCGGGGGAGGGCGCGTTGATGAAGCTGGGGTCGATTGCGTCAAGAGGCACAGTAGGCCCTCCTAATTCCAGGTGTCAGTCCAGGCCACGGTGGCGGTGGCCTGGTTGGTGGAGAGGAACCCTCAGCGTTGAAGGTGAGGGTCATGCCCGGGCGGGGGTTGATCCACGATCCTCGTAGGGCGGTGCGCCGTGAGGCGGTGCCGTTCAGCAGGATCGTTTTCTTGTCCAGGTCGATCACGAGGAACTGCCCCACGGTCAGGACGAGGTTGAACGTCATGCGGTTGCCGAGGTCATCGGTGATCTGAGGGTTGGTCAGATGCGTGTTCACGGCGGCGATGGTCACCACGACCCGGGGAGTCCCGGTGCCGGAGGATCCGACCGTGACGGCGTTGTTCGTCACGGTCGCGGTGATCGCGAACGGCACGGTCAAACCGGCGAGCTGAACCTTCTCCGAGGTGCTCTTTCCCGCTGTGGACGTGTACCGGAACGTGTACCCGCCGGAGGGTGCGGAGCCGCCATCGAAGTAGTCCCCGGCAAAGGCGACCGCAGCGGACTGGGTAGCAGCGGCGCTGATCTTGACGGCGTCGAAGTCCAGCTTCACGCCGGAGGGGATGACGGTTCCGCCGTTGTACAGGTAGGGCACTGGCTGGGCGTAGATTGTGCCTGCCGGGGCCTGTGCCGAGTGTGTGACCCTGCCCCCGGTGTTGTTGGTGGGGGCGCTCATGGACTCACTGATACGGGTGTTGGTGGAGTCGAAGAAGCGGATCCCGATCTGGCTGGTGTAGCCGGAATCGTTGGCCATCAGCATCGACACCGCCGCCCAGTCCCCGGGGGAGAGGTTCACCCGCTGGTCCGTGGATGATGCGGCCAGGACGCCGGGTCGGGTTGCCCCGGAACCGGTGGTGAGTCTGCCCCAGGCCGTGCCGACGATCCACGCCGGAGGGGATACGGTCTCCCGCGTCAGGGCTCCACCGACACCGACCCAGCCAGAGGTGTCTACCTCGAAGGACGGGTTGTTGGACCAGTTGGTGTCCGCGACAGTGGTGGGCGGGATGACCAGGCCCCCATCGGTGATGGGGAGCCTGGCGACCCCGGAGCCGCTGATGTCGTTCGGTCCGGTCCCGGCGAATCGGCGGTGGTCCGTGGCGACGAACTGCACGTTCACGCTGATCGTCTCGACCCCGTCCCACACCACCTCCGGCGTTCCCACGACACGGACCATCGCGTACCGGGTCAGTTCCGCTTCAGCGACGATCAGGGGCTTGTAGACCTTCATGGGCAGGGCGGCGACGAACTGGTCCCGCACGAGCGCCGCACGGGCGAACGACGGGACCACGAGGACGCCCCGGAGGACGTAGTTCGCGCCGTCGTAGTAGGCCGGGTCAGACCAGGCCCCGTCGCGGTCGGGCCACGGGTTCACGTCCCCGCGTGTTCCCGGGTTACCCCATCCTTCGATGGGTGCTGTGAGGACCCCGCCGACGGTGTCCGCCGGGTCAAGGTAGAGCCCTGACCCGCCGAACGTTCGCCCGCCGATGGTGGCCGTTACGATGTCGGTCACAGACCCTCCAATCGACGCGCCGTCTCAAGAGCGGTAGCGCGCGGGTTTGCGGTTTCGTGGATGTCGATCTTCACGGGGGTCCGCCCATCGGCCCACCGTCCGTGACTTCCAGGAGCGGGCACGTAGGAGGCTGGCCGGTAGGGCTGGGAAGCGACGGCGCTGGGGATCTGCACCAGGGAATCCACAGCACGGGACACCAGCCCCGTACCGTCCCGGACACCAAGCGCCAGGCCAGCAGGGACCTGCCGCCCGACCTCATACCGGAACACCCGCGACGGTGAGTGGATCCCGAGGTTCTTCTTCACCTGCGAGGTCATCCGGTCGGTGACCTTCTTGATCGCCGCATCCACGGCCTTGAGGTTCCCGGACAGCCCGTTCACAAGACCCTGCTGCGCGGCGATCCCCGCCCCGTACATCCCATTCGCCAACGACATGCCCGCGGACTGGGACACCGAACCGAGCTGTTTCCACTGCCCGTTGAGCTGACCGACAAGACCCTTGCCCCCGGCGATGAGGGACTTAGCGATGGAGCCGCCCTTACCGGTGCCAAGCTCACCGATCTGCGCGAGCAGACTGGAATCAAGGCCCATGGACCGCAGCTTGTCGAGTTGGCCCTTGAACCCTTGGACGCTGCCTACGGTCTTCTTCGCAGCCGCCACAATGCCCTGAGCGCTACGCCCGGCAAGGTCCCCCAGGTTGAACTCGTCCCGGAACTTCTCAGCCGCGTCACTGGCCGCCTTGTCCCGGGTCTTGACCGCATCCGAAAGGCTCTTCTGCGCTGTCTTCAGACGGGACGCGATGCTGGCGCGCTGGGTGGTGAGTTTGGAGATCTGCGCGTTGCTGGCGCTGATCATCCGCGACGTCGCATCCAACGTCCGCCCCAGAGACGTTTCCCGGTTGGCCTCGGCAAGCTTCTGCCGGCCCTGAGCGACCAGGGACGCGACCTGCTTATTCCGCTTCGAGATCGCCGCGTAGTAGGCGGTCATCTTCTTCGCGTTAGCCTTCGCGTCCTTCCCCAGGGTCGGGGCCTTCACCCCGGAGACCTGAGCGGCACGGCTCATCAGCGACGAGGCGGCCTTGCGGAGCTGGTCAGCCTTTGTGAAGTGCTTCGTGGCCTCAGAGGTGACCTTCCGTGCCACAGCGGTAATGGCTGCCGTTGCCTGCGGCCCGGCCTTCTTCACCCCACCGGCAAGGCCCTGAACGATGAACTCACCGAACTGCCGGAACACTCGCGACGGTGAGTGGATCCCCAGGGCCGCTTTGAACGGCCCGACGATCCAGCCGGGGAGCTGGTTGAGGAAGAAGCTGCCAATGCTGGACAGGAGGCTGCCGGCACCGTTGAGAAGACCCTGGATCATGTCTCGACCGATCTGGACGAGGGAGCCCGTCAGACCGGAGAGCGCGCCGAGGATCTTGCCAGGGAGGTCACGGAAGAACGAGACCACGTTGTTGATCCCGGACGAGATCGCACCCGTGATGTTCGACCAGAGCCCGGTGAAGAACGACTTGATGCCGTTCCAGGCTGAAGACCACAGCGACCCGATCAGTGAAAGGCCACTACTAATCACGGTCCGGACAATGCTGATAGCACCCGTGACGATGGACCCGATGGTGTTCCAGATGCCCTTGAAAATGTTCTGGATCCCTTGCCACACCTGGGACCAGTTGCCCGAGATGATGCCAGTGACTACCTGGATCACACCCTGAACGATCTGCATGACCGATGTGATGACGTTGGCTATCGCGCCGAACACCGTCGTCACTACCGGCATGAGGGCCTGGATGACGGGGATCAAAACGGCCAAGAGGATATTGATCAGTGGGGTTATCGCGGACACGATCGCCGTGAACAGCGAGATCACGGGCGGCAGGACCGTTGAAACCAACATCGTGATCACCGGAACAAGCGCCGATACCAGAGCTGACACCAGCGGCATCAGAGCAGCAAGAACCTGCATCACCGCCGGGCCGATAACTTGGAAGATCTGGACGACCGCCGGTAGCAGGGTCGAAACGAGCTGTGCGAGTACGGGAGCCAGCTGCGATGCCAGTTGCGCGCCCAGTTGAGCGAATGCCGCCCCAAGAGGCTGGAAAGCAGTCGCCAATGCGCTGATTACGGGCGAGAAGGCCTGGAACTGAGCCGAAATCTGTGCCCACAACGCACGTCCAGCATCGGTTTGGGTGAAGAAGTATGCCAGTGCCGTCCCGACGCCAACGAGGGCAGACAGAATAGTGACGAACGGATTGGTTTTCAGGACCTTCGTGAAGAGGGCCGCTGCAATTGCTGCCCCTTAGTCACCGCGGTGTACACCGAAGTTGCGGTTGTGAGGACTTTGAAAGCTATCGCGCTAGCGCCAATTGCTGCCGCAACTGCCTTGAACGCGGAGGCGTTCTCACGCACGAAGGCCACTGCCGATGCCGCCGCGAGTCCAAGGCGCTCCATGAACCCGGAGAACCCGGACGACGTGACGTCATCTCCACCTGCCTTGAAGGCAGCGAAGAAGGCCTGGACTGATCCGACAGCGCTACGCGCAAAAAGGCCGACGCGCTCGAGCACCCCAGCGAACCCGGTTGACGTCACATCTGAGCCGCCCGCTTGGTAGGCGGCGACCATCGCCGTGATCCCACCCTTGACTTCGTCGAACGCCTTGCGTGCTCCCGCGCCGATTCGGAGGAACGTTCCCACAAAACCGGTGGCATTGACCTGAGCATTTGCGTTCTGCCAGCCGCCAATCAGGGCGTCGTAGCCCTTCATGACGTTTGCGAAGACTGGCTTGAGCTTCTTGTTTACGCCATCGATGATCGGAATAAGCCCGTTCATCCCGTCCTTGGCTGCGCTCAAGAAAGGGAGCATGACGGTTTCGCCGACGCGTCCGAGGGCTGCTTTGAGGTTCGCCATCGAGCCACGGAAGGTCTCTCCGGACTTCAGGGCTGCACCGCCGAGGCCCTTCTCCATGGCGTTTTGGAAGGTCGCGAAGTCGATCTTGCCCTTGGAGGCGAGGTCGTACACCTCGTCGGAGGTCTTACCCAGTTCCTTGCCCAAGAGCTGGACAATCGGAATGCCAGCGTCGTTCAGCTGGGCGATGACATCGCCCTGGATCTTGTTCGACGCGGCGACCTTGTTGAAGATCGCTCCCATCTCACCCATGCCGACACCCGCAATGGTGGCCGAGTCGCCCACGAGCTTCAGGGTCCGTTCAAGGTCTTGGCCGGGTTTCACCCCAGCAGCGACCACGCCAGCAGCCACGGTGGCCGCGTCACCCATGCCGAACGCCGTGCCCTTCACTGCGGCCATGGCATTGTTCATGATCTTCGTTACCGACTGGGTGGAGTGGCCCAGCCCGGTGAGTTTGGCCTGCGCGTCCTCGATGTTCAGTGCTCGAGAGATCCCGCCTTTGACTGCCAGCCCTGCAACCATTGCAGGTCCAGCGACGGCGAGGACCTTGCCGGCGATACCGGCGAATGCAGCGCCGAACGAGCTTCCGCCGCGCTTGCCAGCGGCCGCGCTGCCCGCGTCTGCTGCCCCAGTTAGGTCGTTGACGATGCTCTTGCCAAGGCCCTTGGAGGAGGCGACGATGTTGACATAGGCGGTCGCCAGTTCAGACATGGGGCCTCCTGGAATGCGGCTAGCCCCCGCACCAGGACGGTGCAGGGCTAGCGGTTTCTGTTGTAATAGGCGACTTGTCGTTCGGTGACGAACTTGACCACGCCGGCCTTGGTGGTGTGAGCAACCTTCCCCGGTGGGGGTTGCGGTGCACGCCGAGCCTGTTTCCACTTCTCGGCCTGTTCGAGGCTCATGGGTTTGCCCTTGAACGTCGTGGTGGTCTTGTCCTCGAACCCTGGGCGCGGAATGGGCTTGGGTGGGCGTTTGCCCTTCTGCCCGTCAGCGGTCTTCTGCCATGCCAGGACTGCCAAGCGGTCTGCTATCAAGGCAGTAAGTTGTTCGAGAAGCGTCCAGCCTTGTCCGAGCGCCCGCTTGGTCGCCGAATCGTCAGGGAGATGTTCAGCGAAATCGGCAACCTCCCAGAGGTGGAAGCCGGGAACCCTGCCGGTGCGGGTGAGACGGAGCCCGTAGTATCGCAAGAAGTCGGCCCGCAACTGCCCGCCGAACTCCCGAAGGAGAGCGGCGAGCGTTAGGAGTTTGGGGCCAGTTCCTTGATGAGGTCCTGGACCAGTTCACTGCCAGCTTCCACGGAGACCCGCCCCGTCTCGGGGTCCCTAACCGATTCGAGCGCCGTTTTGAATGACTCCTTGCCAAGCAGCCGGCGCAGGATCCGGGGGAGCCGCTGCACCTCACCCTCATCGAGGGAGTCCAGGTCGTCGAGAAGTTCGAAGTCATCGAGTGCGTCGGCCGCGATGGTGTACTCCTGACCATGCACAGTGACGGTCTTTGTGCCGTCCTTGTTGACCCTGGGCTTGCGATCCTGGGCTTCTTGACACCTTCCGGGATGGTGGTGGTGTCGTCGGTGATCTTGATTTCAGACATGGGTGCCTCCTGCGGGCAGAGAACTTGGTAGGGGTTGCGGGACTGGTGGTGACCTGTGGGGCGCGGTCCCGCAACACGCGCCCCACAGGGGTTGGGATCAGGCCATGTAGATGTAGGCCTTGGTGCCGGTGGAGTCCGGGTAGGCGGTCAGGGTGACGTCGTAGCCGATGGCCTCGTCACCCTTGAGGGAGACGTCGCCGCGTTCGGTGACCTGTGCGTCCGGGAGGCAGATGCGGATGGTCTTGGCACCATCACGGACCTCGATGACCCAGACCAGGTGATCGGTCTGAGTGCCCTTGATCTTGATCGCCGAAGCGGTGGCCGTGGGGTCCGCGTAGTAGACCTTCAGGACCTCTGCGGACGTCTCGATCATGGTGAACTGGTAGGTCAGGTCGTGGCTGGTCTGGATCTTCCGGACCACGTCACCGTTCTGCCAGGCCTTGATGTCGGTCTGGTCGGTGCTGATCGCCTGGGTGATGCCGTCCTCGGAGGCATAGCCGAGATCCTTGAGGGCGGCGTTCAGGGCGGTCGTGGTGTCAGTGGGGAGTGCGGTTCCGAGCGGGCCGGACGAGATCGTTCCGGTGACCGCGACGCGCACATTGCCGGCAGTGAGTGCCATGTTGTCCCTCCTGGGGGCATGAAAAAAGCCCCGCCAGGTGGCAGGGCTTGCAAGGGTTGGATGGGGTTAGATCGGCGTCCCACGAACAGCGAGTTCGAAGTTCTGCCGGTAGCGCGGGATCTTGGCGTCCGGGTCAGGAATATCCACGAGCCCACCCATGGGGTGGGCCCAGTAGATGACGACATCCATTGCTTGGGAATCGGCACTGGCCGGGACAGTGATGGTGTCATTGCTCAGGGCCGACAGGTGCGCCCGGACGAGCTGCGCCTTGGCCTTAGCAACGTTCTTCGTCGGCCCCCACGTATCGACCATGAGGAACGCCTTCTCATGGATCGGCGAGAACTGCCGGCCACCAGCATCACTGATGAGAACGAACTGGTCCGGACGAGGATTCGGTTCAGTACCGACGACGGTCAGGCCAGGGATCCTCGCGATCAGCCATAGCCGGGCCGCTGCCATGGCATTGCCGAACAGGACAACTTGGTTAGCCACTACCCACCGCCTTCGACAGCGCACCGTACTTCGCCTCAGCCCGGTACGCCTCTTCGGTGTCGGGGTAGATGGCAACACGAGCACGGGCACCACCTGTATGGGTGTCGGTCTCGAACCCTGGGCCGGCTGCATTCGCGACGCGTTCCGCCTGGGACTCGAGGAAAGCGACTACAGGTGGTGCGTTGCGAAGTTCGCGGAACCCTCGCTGGTTGAGCTTCACCCTGATTGCCATCAGCCCTCCACCCGCTTGAGGTTGATCCGGTAACCCGGTGCCCATCGCCAAGGCCCGTGGTTGTAGTCCTCGGGCCACCCGACAGCGAAGAACTCAACGCCGTCGATGATGACCTTGTCCTGGGGCTTCGTGAACCCGGTGGGGCTATAGAGGTCCAGATCCCGGTCGACTCCGGAGCCTGTGGGGCGGATCTCCACGTCTGAACCGGGTGTTGCCCAGCCCATGACCTTCTGATCAGGGCGGTCCTCCCAGTGCTCCGGGAGCGGATCACCCATAGGATCCTCGCCCCCGCAATGCGCTCCTGGTGACCGACCGTGTAGGGGGAGGGGAATTTCATGGTGTCCCGCCTTCGTAGATCGGTTCCCCGGCGATGTCTGTCCCGCAGGAGCAGTACATTGCCCCGAAGTTCAGACTGCACCAGGGCAGATGGCGTCCTTCCGGGCGGAATGCGATCTGCACCCCGAAAGCCTTGGACTTCCCGCAGCCGAGCGCGATCTTCTCCTGCTTGTTCAGGTAGTAGTTACCGTCAGGGTTCGAGATCTTCCAGGTCTGCTGGAATGGCCCTGCCCCCTGAGTCATAGACTCCATGCCCTCGCCGCCGTCGGGGTGCCCATTGCGCGGCGAACGACGGAGCAGACGACCCGGCGACGGGTCGAAGCGCTGGCGTTGGCGGCCCTGAGCAGACGTCCAAGATGAATTGGGACGCATCCTCAAGGGCAACCGTCGCCGCTGCTTCACCCCGGTAGGGAAGTCGGGCCACCGCTGCTTCAGTTCCTCCACAGTGGCGAACGGAAACGGTGTCACATCAGCCATGGCCCGACCTCCTTACTCGTCCTCGGACTTCTCGCCCTCGCCATGGCCTTCGGGTTCCTTGGCCTTGGCGGCTCGCCCGGTCGCAGCCTTCCGGGCTGCCGGCTTGCGCCCCGCCGGGCCTCGTACTCGTCCTCCGGGACGTACTGGGAACCCAGGGACTCGGCCAGCTCGTCGTCAACGACGACGGTGGATCCGGTGTAGGTGTCGATCATCCGGCGGCTCACGGGGTCACCTTGTCTTCCACGACGGCGAAGCGGTCCGTGAAGACGTACCAGCCGTAGACGATCTCGAGGCGGAGAGCGATCTGGTTGTTTCGCATGAGGTCGCCCTGGCCGTCCGGGTCGCCGTAACGGATCAGCTCGACCGGGAGTTCACGCTGAACGCCCCAGCGGATGCCGTTCTGGAAGTCGCCAACGATGGCGCGCAGCTTCGTGTCGGCCGCTTCCGGGGTGCCGGAGACGGTGTTGCCCGTCGCTGCCGGGACGCCGAGGAAGTCGGTGACGTTGGTGCCGAAGCCGAGGTTCGGGTAACGCTGCACACCTGAGGGGGAGCCGTCGGCGTTCTTGCTCTGCAAGTTCGCCAGGCCAGGCCATCTTCGGGTCGAGGGCGATGCCGTTGACACCCCAGTTAGTCGGGAGTTCACCAGCAGACCGACAGCGGCACGAATGTCCTGATCTGCCTCCGAGGACGCGGTGATCTCCACGCGCTTCGTGGTGGCGTTCAGGTAGTTCGACCAGCTCGAGATCACGGTGCCCGTGAGCGGGTTGATGCGGTGGTACAGGCCCAGATCAAGACCTCGGGACAGTGCCTTACTGCCCGCAGTGGCCAGCTCGGACAGGATGCCAAGCTGGTAATCCTCGTCTGCCCACTGGACTTCCTGATTGAAACGGAGAGTGACCTGCGCCTTCTTCGGGTGGATTTCACGGAGGTGAAGCCGCCCGTGGTGGAACCCTTCTGGGCTCCCTCCTCCACGAACTCCGCCTTCGGGAAGTCGTTGAAGATGATGTACTCCGTCTCGCCGAACCGCTGAGGTTCGCGGGCGGAGAGCTGGCCAACGGTCGAGCCCGTACGGGCTTCCGTGACAATGCCGTCAGCGATGTTCTTGGGAGCATCACCTTGGCGTCGGTGGTCGTGAAAACGGCCATGATTTACCTCCAGGTGGGTTAGTTGTTGCCGAAGAGCTTCCGAGCCGTCTCCCGGGTCGGGTCGTCGGTGATCTTGGATGGGGTCTTCCCTGGGCGGGGACGACAGGTGCGGTCTGCTTGGTCCACGGAAGGCCAGAAGCGCGTCAGCGGCGGCTTCAATCTCTTCCCTGGTTCCACCGCTCAGAAGGTTCTCCGGGACGCCCTTAGCGGCTGCCACAGAGGCGCGCAGTGCGGTCGCCTGAAGAGTGGCGTTCTCCTTGGCGAGCTGTTCAGCCCGCTCGGTAGCCTTCTGCAGTTCGGTCTTGTTCGCTTCCTCGAGCTTCGTGAACTGTTCAGCCTTGGCCTTCAGTTCCTCGTAGTCCGCGTACTTGTCGCGTTCACGAGCCAGACGCTGGCCACGATCCGGTCAAGGTCCTCCTGCGTGGCAGGCGGGACGAATGCCTTCGGCTCGGGCTGGGGCAGGGGCTCGGTGGATTCTCCCGCTGGTGCGGTGTTGTTCGTGTCGCCCAAGGCGGCACCTCACTTTCCGTTTAGGCCCGTACGGGCATAGAGGGTGAAAACCGCGCAGACGGGCGCGTACCGCTTCACGGGAGAACCGTGGAAGTCACTTCACGCCGAGTTCGGCGCGCATGTATGAAGGACTGGCTGGTCCGGTCCTTGGGAGAGGACTTCTCACCAATGGGGGTTTCCCAGTGGCGGTGCCGGAACGGGAGCCGTCCTGTGTACGTTGGGCAGGACCCAGATCTTGCCGTCCTGGGCTGCTCGTAGCCCTTGCGGTAGGTATCCAGGTAGCGGTCCGCGTCGGCCTGCATCTGCACCGCGTTCTGAGGTGTGACCGCGACGACGGCGCAGCGGCAGTGGTCGTGGAAGGACTCGCCAGGCGACGGGAGCCCGGGGGTTGATGCCCCTGCCTGCCGCCACGGCGGCCCTTGGTCTTCTCCAACGGCACGCCACGGCCCACCACAGTCCGGCAGAGTCCGGAGGTGTAGGCGGCACCGCGGGAGGCGAGCATCCCGCAGAACGCGCAGCAACCCGGCTTGGGACGCGCTGGTAACCCATGCCGCCCTGCGCTCGGCGTTGCCGATCATCGTGTCAGCCGCCATCGACGTAAGAATCCGTGTCAGCCCACCGGACAGGAGCGAGAACATCAACGCGTTACCGCCTGCTCGAACACAGCAGGGCGGGAAGCCCAACCAGCCAACGAACTCCACCGGTCACTACCCGCGCGGCGAGGCTCTGCGCGTCCACAGGGTTACGGACCTCAAGGACCTGTTGCAGCTCCGTGAAGAATTGCGCCGAGATCAGCGACGTCATCCGCGTACTGGTCACCACACGGCACAGGTCCCGCATGGTCCGCTGCTTCACCTCAGGCGACGCGTCAAGGACCGGGCGATAGTGCGCTGCAGGTCACAGAGCCCGGGTCGAAAGCTCACTAAGGAGCAACGAGTAGCCATTGACCATGGCGAGAGGAATCACAAGGCTCCTCGAAGATGTCAGTACCGGCTCACGAATCGTGATCGGGAACCTGGCATGAACTGCACATCGGGTAGCCCCGAAGGAGGCAGCAGACGATGCCTCACACCGGCGCGACCAGAACACCGAGTGCGTCACCTTGCCTTCAGCACCTGGGCGTCCTCTAGTGCACTACTTGCCCCCCCTGAATAGATGCTCTGCCTGCTGGTTGTCGGCCCCTTGGCGACTCAGCGGCAACCTCAGGAGTAACCGCGCTTTGACCGGCCACGCGGTTGATGAAGTCTGAGACCATTCCCTTCTGGGCCTCCTGGCGCAGGCTGTCCACCTCGTCATCGGTGAGACCGCCAGCAAGAGTCGGGTACTGGATGATCTGAGGAAGCACAGGGGCGAGCTTCGTGAGGGCATCAGCCTCAGCCGACATCGAGCGGAACTCCGGATTACGGAACCGTGCGAGAGCTTCCAGAACTCGTCCGGGAGGCTCGTCTCGTCCTCCTTGACCATGTAAGCCAACCCGGCGATCTCTTCGACAGCAGGGGCAAGCACGTACTGGTTCTGCCACATGATGTCGATCAGTAGCTCATGCTCTGCCGCACGGATCGCCTCGGCGCTGGACGGCTGATCATGAAGCACGCCGAGAGAAGATGGTGACAAGCCAGTCTCG
>NZ_FNSN01000008.1 GCF_900105345.1 Arthrobacter woluwensis | reverse complement strand
AACGATTTCTTCTCGGCTGCCTGAGCTTGTGCGGCGTCGGCGGCCTGGGCGGCGTAGTTGCCGTTCTGCCATGCCAGGATCCCGCACACACCACCAAGAACGCGAGCAGACAGGACGAGAGCAGGAGCAGGGACTTCGTGCGCTTGTCGCCCGGCGTGACTTGTCCACGGCCTCCTGCGCGACGGCCAGCCGCCTCTCGTTGTCTTCGAGCTGGCTCATGACACTCCTTCCGGCCAGTCTTCGGGTCCGGTTCGATACCGGCGGCGATGAGCTGTTCACGCCACTTACCGGCTGCGCGCTTGACGAGTTTCGCTTCCTTCAACTCGGCCTCGAGGGCTTCGATGCGCTCTCTCAGTAGCTCTTCCACAGACGCCTCCCGCTTCTCGCGCTTCTTGTCTGACCGGCCGATGAGGTAACGGATGCCGCCACCGAGGACGGCCAGCAGTGCACCCACTGCGGTGAGTGTCGGTCCCCAGGACTCCACACGCTCCTACCTCCTCTCCTGATGGGTTGTCGGTGGGGGAGGGTCACGGGACCTCCTGGATGCCGACGAGCAGTGCGGTGATCTGCTTGACGATGCTGGTGGCGATGTCGTCAGGGATGTCGCCGTTGAGGTCGATGCGCTTGCCTTCGAGAGTGATGGAGACCATTGCTTGGGCCATGATGTGGATCCTTAGCGTTTGTAGGTGTACGAGATGGTGAACAGTGCGCCGGATGCGAGGGTGAAGTTCGCCCGACTGCGCGGATAGAAGCGGCCCGGTAGCTAGGTTCACGAACGCGATGGCCTGGTTGTTCAAGCCGGCCCCGACGACCTGAGTGAGAACGTAGGGGGAGTCCGCGGTAGAGCTCATCGCCGCCGATGGCAGCACGGTTCCCATCGACGTGTACGCGGTGGTGGTGATGGTTACGTTCGCGCCCGTGTACTTCGGCACCAGCGCGATCGTGATCTTCGTTTCGCCAGCGAGTGGCTCGACGAAAATGGACCCGCCAACGTTCCATCCCGCAGGGCTGAGCGCGCTAACGATCGACTCGGTGCCGAGGCCGTTGAGTTTCGCCTTGTCCGCCGCTGACATCGCACCCGGCGCGCTCGTGGTCGCTGCCGGGATGTCCGTGCGGGCGAGCACGACGTCACCGGTCCTACCGGCCACACTCGTCACGGCCCGCCCACGGGTGAGCCGTTGACAGTGAAGGTCCCCACCACGTTGACGCTGTTGCTGCCCTTCAGGGTCAGCACGCCGTCACAGTGTGGATGACGTCTACCTTGTTGGCACCCTTCTCACTGTGGAGGTCATCAGGCCGTCTTTGTCGAACTTGAACAGGCCTTGTTGATGTAGGTGCCGTTGTAGTCGCTCTGCTCGTACCGGATCTGGAGACCGTCGGTGGCCCATCTGCCCGCCCCAGGGCGCATGCTGACGCTGTGTTGTGTGGATGACCGCTGGTCGTCCGGTGCTGCGTTGCGCACGTAGGTTGCCAACGGACAGTGCAGAATCAGGCTGACCGACAGGCCTCCGGATTGGGACGTTCCCCGGTGGAGGGGCTTGCCGGGTCGCCGTCTTGACGGCTCCAGTAAGGCTCGCTCCTGCCGGGTCGATGTTCGCCGCTGAACGCAACGCCTACCTTCGCTGTCGGTGTAGTTCAGGGACTGGATTCGATGTTGTCGCCGTAGCGTGACGTCAAAGATGCCATGTTGGCGGGGTCGGTCTGGTAGGAAGTATCGCTAGCCAGATCCCGGGCCGCAGCACCGGCAGGCCGTCCAGGTTCGATCACTTCCGGTTGCCCAGACTGGTGCTGACCTTGATTGGTGGTTGGTATAGCGGTCGATGCCGTCGGCGGTGGTGGAGATGTTGCCGCCCCCGGTCACGCTGATCTGCCCGCCGGGGACGAGGACGCCGCTTCGAGCGGAGTGTGCACCTGGCGGGATGGTGGATGAGCTGTTCGGTTGGCCGCAAGGGCCTGCTGCTTCCGTGCCAGCTCATGACCGGTTCCGCGTCGGTGACACCGAAGGGGCGGGGGATGAAGCTGTTATCCACTGGCACCAATGTCACTCCTGTCAGGTCGGCAAGGGTCGGCTTCCAGGTCTTCATGTCCTGGCTCAGGGAGTACCGATGACAGGCCAGACAGCATCAAGCTCGATGGGAACTCGTCCAGGTCGACGGGGTTTGCCCGACGCGGACGTTGACTGTGCGGTATCGCCCAGGTCAGGTCCGCCGGCCGGTGTAGTAGTCCCGTCGCCGGGGATCTTCGCTTCAAGAGTCACGAGGGTCTGGCCGCCGAAGAACGCTTGCTTCATGCGGGCCATGTGGGCGGCGATGGTTTCTTCGCTGTCCACGCCGGAGAAGTTGCGGCGTTCTTCCAGGGTGGCCATCCAGCGGCTTCCGGATGGTGTCGATCCCGGGTGCGGAGATCAGCCGGGATTCGCCTTCACGTCGCCGACTGCGGTGACGAGGGTCGCGGCGTCTCCCTGGCCCACCGGGTCTCTGGGGTGGCGTCGGTGATGTTCACCCCGGAGATGAACGCGTGCTCCGGGGTGGTGGTGCGGTTGCCCATGGTGGGGCGCATCCGTGCGATCTTCCGCACCCGCGACTGGGCGGCGTCGGCCCATTGGATATCAATCATCCAGTCGAAGCCGGGGGAAGCGTTGGACAGTTCCGTGAGACGGTCCCGATCCTGGTGTTCTCCGCGTCTGATAGAGGCGTTCCAAGATCACCCCCGTCAGTGGGGCGTCCACCTCGAGGCCGATGCCGTTGACGTTCGCGGCGTTGATCATGGCGGCGAAGATGTTGGCCTGGTCGACGTCAAGGAACTCGGCGGTGGGCATGTACCGGCGCAGAAGGTATTCCTCCACGGTCTGCAGGGGATTTCCTGACCGTTGATACCTGGTGTGGCGGTGCTGTTGGGGATCCCGTGCCAGATGATCCGGCCATCCTCGTCGGTGACGAGGATGAGGGACTTCCACGGAACGATCAGCTTCTCCCAGTACCGGTTCTTGTAGAGGCGGCCTTCCCCGTCGAAGAACGGGGCGAAGAACTTGCCCTCGCCCACGCCCTTGAGCTGGCGGGTCAGGTCCTCCGCGATGACCAGGGGCGCTTCGTCTAGGACGGTGCCGGTGATCAGGTCACAGATGATGAACCTCACGGCACCTCCTAGGCTTCGTCAGCGGGGCATTCCTCAACCCAGAACTTCGTGATCTTCGGATCCACGGACACGCCCGTGAAGACGTTGCCGGTGACCTTGTCCACCCAGAAGCGCGGATGGGCAGGGAGTTTGCCGGGACGATGATCTCTTCGGTTTCGATGTAGCTGCTCATCAGGTAGTTGCCGGGGGCTGTCCAGCACAGCGGGGAGCGGGTCTGGGCGTTGGATGCCTGGGACTGCATGAGGGATGCGCACACATCCCACCGGCTGATCCCGGAGGCGATGGCACCCGAGTTCACGCTGGTCTGGACGAAGACCTTCATGCGCCGGTCGTAGGCTTCCGCGTTCATCGACATGGTCGCCACGGCACGGGAGCCGGTGCCATCACTGGCCGAGGTGGGGATGTTCGTGGAATTGACGGTGAAGGTGGTGCGCTTCCACGGTCCGACATGGGTCCAGACGGTGCCGTTGTAGACCTGCGTGGGGAACCCGGGAAGGTCCATGCGGAGCCTCTGCAGGCCGCGCACCTTGGCAGGGCGCGGGCCTCGGCCAGGCTGTTGACCGGGATCGGTGCTCCCGCTGCTGCGGTGATTGGCCGCTGATCGGTTACCACGGGGGAGCCGCTTCCGGCCTTGGGGACGTCGATGAACGCCAGAGTCAGGGCCAGACCTGGTTCGGGCTTCACCCGCCGCCCGTGGTGGCGAGCGGGTCCGGGTCCCCGGTGAGTATCCGGACGACACCCTTACGGTTCGTCCCGCCGCTGGTGCCGTCATTCTGCGGGTTGCTGGGGTCCCAGACCTGAAGGATCACCCGGTCACGGCGGGGGTTGTTCGCATCCGCTGCGACCAGGGGGTCAACGGTGGCTGAAGTGGCCAGTCCGGTGAGGTACGCTCCCGTACTGGACGCGACCGCTGCCGGCCTGCCGTTGCCAGGACATTGTTGCCCGAGAGGGTGATCGCCAGGCGCGGGCGTCAAGGACACCGCTGCGGCTGGTCCCCACCGCGGCACCGGGGGCCAGGAGCCCGCCGATGTCACGGCGCAGGGACTCTCCGTGTAGAGGGGAGGGCCAGCGGGGGAGGGCGCGTTGATGAAGCTGGGGTCGATTGCGTCAAGAGGCACAGTAGGCCCTCCTAATTCCAGGTGTCAGTCCAGGCCACGGTGGCGGTGGCCTGGTTGGTGGAGAGGAACCCTCAGCGTTGAAGGTGAGGGTCATGCCCGGCGGGGGTTGATCCACGATCCTCGTAGGGCGGTGCGCCGTGAGGCGGTGCCGTTCAGCAGGATCGTTTTCTTGTCCAGGTCGATCACGAGGAACTGCCCACGGTCAGGACGAGGTTGAACGTCATGCGGTTGCCGAGGTCATCGGTGATCTGAGGGTTGGTCAGATGCGTGTTCACGGCGGCGATGGTCACCACGACCCGGGGAGTCCCGGTGCCGGAGGATCCGACCGTGACGGCGTTGTTCGTCACGGTCGCGGTGATCGCGAACGGCACGGTCAAACCGGCGAGCTGAACCTTCTCCGAGGTGCTCTTTCCCGCTGTGGACGTGTACCGGAACGTGTACCCGCCGGAGGGTGCGGAGCCGCCATCGAAGTAGTCCCCGGCAAAGGCGACCGCAGCGGACTGGGTAGCAGCGGCGCTGATCTTGACGGCGTCGAAGTCCAGCTTCACGCCGGAGGGGATGACGGTTCCGCCGTTGTACAGGTAGGGCACTGGCTGGGCGTAGATTGTGCCTGCCGGGGCCTGTGCCGAGTGTGTGACCCTGCCCCCGGTGTTGTTGGTGGGGGCGCTCATGGACTCACTGATACGGGTGTTGGTGGAGTCGAAGAAGCGGATCCCGATCTGGCTGGTGTAGCCGGAATCGTTGGCCATCAGCATCGACACCGCCGCCCAGTCCCGGGGGAGAGGTTCACCCGCTGGTCCGTGGATGATGCGGCCAGGACGCCGGGTCGGGTTGCCCCGGAACCGGTGGTGAGTCTGCCCAGGCCGTGCCGACGATCCACGCCGGAGGGGATACGGTCTCCCGCGTCAGGGCTCCACCGACACCGACCCAGCCAGAGGTGTCTACCTCGAAGGACGGGTTGTTGGACCAGTTGGTGTCCGCGACAGTGGTGGGCGGGATGACCAGGCCCCATCGGTGATGGGGAGCCTGGCGACCCCGGAGCCGCTGATGTCGTTCGGTCCGGTCCCGGCGAATCGGCGGTGGTCCGTGGCGACGAACTGCACGTTCACGCTGATCGTCTCGACCCGTCCCACACCACCTCCGGCGTTCCCACGACACGGACCATCGCGTACCGGGTCAGTTCCGCTTCAGCGACGATCAGGGGCTTGTAGACCTTCATGGGCAGGGCGGCGACGAACTGGTCCCGCACGAGCGCCGCACGGGCGAACGACGGGACCACGAGGACGCCCCGGAGGACGTAGTTCGCGCCGTCGTAGTAGGCCGGGTCAGACCAGGCCCGTCGCGGTCGGGCCACGGGTTCACGTCCCGCGTGTTCCCGGGTTACCCCATCCTTCGATGGGTGCTGTGAGGACCCGCCGACGGTGTCCGCCGGGTCAAGGTAGAGCCCTGACCCGCCGAACGTTCGCCCGCCGATGGTGGCCGTTACGATGTCGGTCACAGACCCTCCAATCGACGCGCCGTCTCAAGAGCGGTAGCGCGCGGGTTTGCGGTTTCGTGGATGTCGATCTTCACGGGGGTCCGCCCATCGGCCCACCGTCCGTGACTTCCAGGAGCGGGCACGTAGGAGGCTGGCCGGTAGGGCTGGGAAGCGACGGCGCTGGGGATCTGCACCAGGGAATCCACAGCACGGGACACCAGCCCGTACCGTCCCGGACACCAAGCGCCAGGCCAGCAGGGACCTGCCGCCCGACCTCATACCGGAACACCCGCGACGGTGAGTGGATCCCGAGGTTCTTCTTCACCTGCGAGGTCATCCGGTCGGTGACCTTCTTGATCGCCGCATCCACGGCCTTGAGGTTCCCGGACAGCCCGTTCACAAGACCCTGCTGCGCGGCGATCCCCGCCCGTACATCCATTCGCCAACGACATGCCCGCGGACTGGGACACCGAACCGAGCTGTTTCCACTGCCCGTTGAGCTGACCGACAAGACCTTGCCCCGGCGATGAGGGACTTAGCGATGGAGCCGCCTTACCGGTGCCAAGCTCACGATCTGCGCGAGCAGACTGGAATCAAGGCCCATGGACCGCAGCTTGTCGAGTTGGCCCTTGAACCCTTGGACGCTGCCTACGGTCTTCTTCGCAGCCGCCACAATGCCTGAGCGCTACGCCCGGCAAGGTCCCCAGGTTGAACTCGTCCCGGAACTTCTCAGCCGCGTCACTGGCCGCCTTGTCCGGTCTTGACCGCATCCGAAAGGCTCTTCTGCGCTGTCTTCAGACGGACGCGATGCTGGCGCGCTGGGTGGTGAGTTTGGAGATCTGCGCGTTGCTGGCGCTGATCATCCGCGACGTCGCATCCAACGTCCGCCCCAGAGACGTTTCCCGGTTGGCCTCGGCAAGCTTCTGCCGGCCCTGAGCGACCAGGGACGCGACCTGCTTATTCCGCTTCGAGATCGCCGCGTAGTAGGCGGTCATCTTCTTCGCGTTAGCCTTCGCGTCCTTCCCAGGGTCGGGCCTTCACCCGGAGACCTGAGCGGCACGGCTCATCAGCGACGAGGCGGCCTTGCGGAGCTGGTCAGCCTTTGTGAAGTGCTTCGTGGCCTCAGAGGTGACCTTCCGTGCCACAGCGGTAATGGCTGCCGTTGCCTGCGGCCCGGCCTTCTTCACCCACCGGCAAGGCCTGAACGATGAACTCACCGAACTGCCGGAACACTCGCGACGGTGAGTGGATCCCAGGGCCGCTTTGAACGGCCCGACGATCCAGCCGGGGAGCTGGTTGAGGAAGAAGCTGCCAATGCTGGACAGGAGGCTGCCGGCACCGTTGAGAAGACCCTGGATCATGTCTCGACCGATCTGGACGAGGGAGCCCGTCAGACCGGAGAGCGCGCCGAGGATCTTGCCAGGGAGGTCACGGAGAACGAGACCACGTTGTTGATCCCGGACGAGATCGCACCCGTGATGTTCGACCAGAGCCCGGTGAAGAACGACTTGATGCGTTCCAGGCTGAAGACCACAGCGACCCGATCAGTGAAGGCCACTACTAATCACGGTCCGGACAATGCTGATAGCACCGTGACGATGGACCGATGGTGTTCCAGATGCCCTTGAAAATGTTCTGGATCCTTGCCACACCTGGGACCAGTTGCCCGAGATGATGCCAGTGACTACCTGGATCACACCCTGAACGATCTGCATGACCGATGTGATGACGTTGGCTATCGCGCCGAACACGTCGTCACTACCGGCATGAGGCCTGGATGACGGGGATCAAAACGGCCAAGAGGATATTGATCAGTGGGGTTATCGCGGACACGATCGCCGTGAACAGCGAGATCACGGGCGGCAGGACCGTTGAAACCAACATCGTGATCACCGGAACAAGCGCCGATACCAGAGCTGACACCAGCGGCATCAGAGCAGCAAGAACCTGCATCACCGCCGGGCCGATAACTTGGAAGATCTGGACGACCGCCGGTAGCAGGGTCGAAACGAGCTGTGCGAGTACGGGAGCCAGCTGCGATGCCAGTTGCGCGCCCAGTTGAGCGAATGCCGCCCAAGAGGCTGGAAAGCAGTCGCCATGCGCTGATTACGGGCGAGAAGGCCTGGAACTGAGCCGAAATCTGTGCCCACAACGCACGTCCAGCATCGGTTTGGGTGAAGAAGTATGCCAGTGCCGTCCCGACGCCAACGAGGGCAGACAGAATAGTGACGAACGGATTGGTTTTCAGGACCTTCGTGAAGAGGCCGCTGCAATTGCTGCCCCTTAGTCACCGCGGTGTACACCGAAGTTGCGGTTGTGAGGACTTTGAAAGCTATCGCGCTAGCGCCAATTGCTGCCGCAACTGCCTTGAACGCGGAGGCGTTCTCACGCACGAAGGCCACTGCCGATGCCGCCGCGAGTCCAAGGCGCTCCATGAACCCGGAGAACCCGGACGACGTGACGTCATCTCCACCTGCCTTGAAGGCAGCGAAGAAGGCCTGGACTGATCCGACAGCGCTACGCGCAAAAAGGCCGACGCGCTCGAGCACCCCAGCGAACCCGGTTGACGTCACATCTGAGCCGCCCGCTTGGTAGGCGGCGACCATCGCCGTGATCCCACCTTGACTTCGTCGAACGCCTTGCGTGCTCCCGCGCCGATTCGGAGGAACGTTCCCACAAAACCGGTGGCATTGACCTGAGCATTTGCGTTCTGCCAGCCGCCAATCAGGGCGTCGTAGCCCTTCATGACGTTTGCGAAGACTGGCTTGAGCTTCTTGTTTACGCCATCGATGATCGGAATAAGCCCGTTCATCCCGTCCTTGGCTGCGCTCAAGAAAGGGAGCATGACGGTTTCGCCGACGCGTCGAGGGCTGCTTTGAGGTTCGCCATCGAGCCACGGAAGGTCTCTCCGGACTTCAGGGCTGCACCGCCGAGGCCCTTCTCCATGGCGTTTTGGAAGGTCGCGAAGTCGATCTGCCTTGGAGGCGAGTCGTACACCTCGTCGGAGGTCTTACCCAGTTCTTGCCCAAGAGCTGGACAATCGGAATGCCAGCGTCGTTCAGCTGGGCGATGACATCGCCTGGATCTTGTTCGACGCGGCGACCTTGTTGAAGATCGCTCCCATCTCACCCATGCCGACACCCGCAATGGTGGCCGAGTCGCCACGAGCTTCAGGGTCCGTTCAAGGTCTTGGCCGGGTTTCACCCCAGCAGCGACCACGCCAGCAGCCACGGTGGCCGCGTCACCCATGCCGAACGCCGTGCCCTTCACTGCGGCCATGGCATTGTTCATGATCTTCGTTACGACTGGTGGAGTGGCCCAGCCCGGTGAGTTTGGCCTGCGCGTCCTCGATGTTCAGTGCTCGAGAGATCCCGCCTTTGACTGCCAGCCTGCAACCATTGCAGGTCCAGCGACGGCGAGGACCTTGCCGGCGATACCGGCGAATGCAGCGCCGAACGAGCTTCCGCCGCGCTTGCCAGCGGCCGCGCTGCCCGCGTCTGCTGCCCCAGTTAGGTCGTTGACGATGCTCTTGCCAAGGCCCTTGGAGGAGGCGACGATGTTGACATAGGCGTCGCCAGTTCAGACATGGGGCCTCCTGGAATGCGGCTAGCCCCGCACCAGGACGGTGCAGGGGCTAGCGGTTTCTGTTGTAATAGGCGACTTGTCGTTCGGTGACGAACTTGACCACGCCGGCCTTGGTGGTGTGAGCAACTTCCCGGTGGGGGTTGCGGTGCACGCCGAGCCTGTTTCCACTTCTCGGCCTGTTCGAGGCTCATGGGTTTGCCCTTGAACGTCGTGGTGGTCTTGTCCTCGAACCCTGGGCGCGGAATGGGCTTGGGTGGGCGTTTGCCCTTCTGCCGTCAGCGGTCTTCTGCCATGCCAGGACTGCCAAGCGGTCTGCTATCAAGGCAGTAAGTTGTTCGAGAAGCGTCCAGCCTTGTCCGAGCGCCCGCTTGGTCGCCGAATCGTCAGGGAGATGTTCAGCGAAATCGGCAACCTCCCAGAGGTGGAAGCCGGGAACCCTGCCGGTGCGGGTGAGACGGAGCCGTAGTATCGCAAGAAGTCGGCCCGCAACTGCCCGCCGAACTCCCGAAGGAGAGCGGCGAGCGTTAGGAGTTTGGGGCCAGTTCCTTGATGAGGTCCTGGACCAGTTCACTGCCAGCTTCCACGGAGACCCGCCCCGTCTCGGGGTCCCTAACCGATTCGAGCGCCGTTTGAATGACTCCTTGCCAAGCAGCCGGCGCAGGATCCGGGGGAGCCGCTGCACCTCACCCTCATCGAGGGAGTCCAGGTCGTCGAGAAGTTCGAAGTCATCGAGTGCGTCGGCCGCGATGGTGTACTCCTGACCATGCACAGTGACGGTCTTTGTGCCGTCCTTGTTGACCCTGGGCTTGCGATCCTGGGGCTTCTTGACACCTTCCGGGATGGTGGTGGTGTCGTCGGTGATCTTGATTTCAGACATGGGTGCCTCTGCGGGCAGAGAACTTGGTAGGGGTTGCGGACTGGTGGTGACCTGTGGGGCGCGGTCCCGCAACACGCGCCCCACAGGGGTTGGATCAGGCCATGTAGATGTAGGCCTTGGTGCCGGTGGAGTCCGGGTAGGCGGTCAGGGTGACGTCGTAGCCGATGGCCTCGTCACCTTGAGGAGACGTCGCCGCGTTCGGTGACCTGTGCGTCCGGGAGGCAGATGCGGATGGTCTTGGCACCATCACGGACCTCGATGACCCAGACCAGGTGATCGGTCTGAGTGCCCTTGATCTTGATCGCCGAAGCGGTGGCCGTGGGTCCGCGTAGTAGACCTTCAGGACCTCTGCGGACGTCTCGATCATGGTGAACTGGTAGGTCAGGTCGTGGCTGGTCTGGATCTTCCGGACCACGTCACCGTTCTGCCAGGCCTTGATGTCGGTCTGGTCGGTGCTGATCGCCTGGGTGATGCCGTCCTCGAGGCATAGCCGAGATCCTTGAGGCGGCGTTCAGGGCGGTCGTGGTGTCAGTGGGAGTGCGGTTCCGAGCGGGCCGGACGAGATCGTTCCGGTGACCGCGACGCGCACATTGCCGGCAGTGAGTGCCATGTTGTCCCTCCTGGGGCATGAAAAAGCCCGCAGGTGGCAGGGCTTGCAAGGGTTGGATGGGTTAGATCGGCGTCCCACGAACAGCGAGTTCGAAGTTCTGCCGGTAGCGCGGGATCTTGGCGTCCGGGTCAGGAATATCCACGAGCCACCCATGGGGTGGGCCCAGTAGATGACGACATCCATTGCTTGGGAATCGGCACTGGCCGGGACAGTGATGGTGTCATTGCTCAGGGCGACAGGTGCGCCCGGACGAGCTGCGCCTTGGCCTTAGCAACGTTCTTCGTCGGCCCCCACGTATCGACCATGAGGAACGCCTTCTCATGGATCGGCGAGAACTGCCGCCACCAGCATCACTGATGAGAACGAACTGGTCCGGACGAGGATTCGGTTCAGTACCGGACGACGGTCAGGCCAGGGATCCTCGCGATCAGCCATAGCCGGCCGCTGCCATGGCATTGCCGAACAGGACAACTTGGTTAGCCACTACCCACCGCCTTCGACAGCGCACCGTACTTCGCCTCAGCCCGGTACGCCTCTTCGGTGTCGGGGTAGATGGCAACACGAGCACGGGCACCACCTGTATGGGTGTCGGTCTCGAACCCTGGGCCGGCTGCATTCGCGACGCGTTCCGCCTGGGACTCGAGGAAAGCGACTACAGGTGGTGCGTTGCGAAGTTCGCGGAACCCTCGCTGGTTGAGCTTCACCCTGATTGCCATCAGCCCTCCACCCGCTTGAGGTTGATCCGGTAACCCGGTGCCCATCGCCAAGGCCCGTGGTTGTAGTCCTCGGGCCACCCGACAGCGGAAGAACTCAACGCCGTCGATGATGACCTTGTCCTGGGGCTTCGTGAACCCGGTGGGGCTATAGAGGTCCAGATCCCGGTCGACTCCGGAGCCTGTGGGGCGGATCTCCACGTCTGAACCGGGTGTTGCCCAGCCCATGACCTTCTGATCAGGGCGGTCCTCCCAGTGCTCCGGGAGCGGATCACCCATAGGATCCTCGCCCCCCGCAATGCGCTTCCTGGTGACCGACCGTGTAGGGGGAGGGGAATTTCATGGTGTCCCGCCTTCGTAGATCGGTTCCCCGGCGATGTCTGTCCCGCAGGAGCAGTACATTGCCCCGAAGTTCAGACTGCACCAGGGCAGATGGCGTCCTTCCGGGCGGAATGCGATCTGCACCCCGAAAGCCTTGGACTTCCCGCAGCCGAGCGCGATCTTCTCCTGCTTGTTCAGGTAGTAGTTACCGTCAGGGTTCGAGATCTTCCAGGTCTGCTGGAATGGCCCTGCCCCTGAGTCATAGACTCCATGCCCTCGCCGCCGTCGGGGGTGCCCATTGCGCGGCGAACGACGGAGCAGACGACCGGCGACGGGTCGAAGCGCTGGCGTTGGCGGCCCCTGAGCAGACGTCCAAGATGAATTGGGACGCATCCTCAAGGGCAACCGTCGCCGCTGCTTCACCCCCGGTAGGGAAGTCGGGCCACCGCTGCTTCAGTTCCTCCACAGTGGCGAACGGAAACGGTGTCACATCAGCCATGGCCCGACCTCCTTACTCGTCCTCGGACTTCTCGCCCTCGCCATGGCCTTCGGGTTCCTTGGCCTTGGCGGCTCGCCCGGTCGCAGCCTTCCGGGCTGCCGGCTTGCGCCCCGCCGGGGCCTCGTACTCGTCCTCCGGGACGTACTGGGAACCCAGGGACTCGGCCAGCTCGTCGTCAACGACGGTGGATCCGGTGTAGGTGTCGATCATCCGGCGGCTCACGGGGTCACCTTGTCTTCCACGACGGCGAAGCGGTCCGTGAAGACGTACCAGCCGTAGACGATCTCGAGGCGGAGAGCGATCTGGTTGTTTCGCATGAGGTCGCCCTGGCCGTCCGGGTCGCCGTAACGGATCAGCTCGACCGGGAGTTCACGCTGAACGCCCCAGCGGATGCCGTTCTGGAAGTCGCCAACGATGGCGCGCAGCTTCGTGTCGGCCGCTTCCGGGGTGCCGGAGACGGTGTTGCCCGTCGCTGCCGGGACGCCGAGGAAGTCGGTGACGTTGGTGCCGAAGCCGAGGTTCGGGTAACGCTGCACACCTGAGGGGGAGCCGTCGGCGTTCTTGCTCTGCAAGTTCGCCAGGGCCCAGGCCATCTTCGGGTCGAGGGCGATGCCGTTGACACCCCAGTTAGTCGGGGAGTTCACCAGCAGACCGACAGCGGCACGAATGTCCTGATCTGCCTCCGAGGACGCGGTGATCTCCACGCGCTTCGTGGTGGCGTTCAGGTAGTTCGACCAGCTCGAGATCACGGTGCCCGTGAGCGGGTTGATGCGGTGGTACAGGCCCAGATCAAGACCTCGGGACAGTGCCTTACTGCCCGCAGTGGCCAGCTCGGACAGGATGCCAAGCTGGTAATCCTCGTCTGCCCACTGGACTTCCTGATTGAAACGGAGAGTGACCTGCGCCTTCTTCGGGGTGGATTTCACGGAGGTGAAGCCGCCCGTGGTGGAACCCTTCTGGGCTCCCTCCTCCACGAACTCCGCCTTCGGGAAGTCGTTGAAGATGATGTACTCCGTCTCGCCGAACCGCTGAGGTTCGCGGGCGGAGAGCTGGCCAACGGTCGAGCCCGTACGGGCTTCCGTGACAATGCCGTCAGCGATGTTCTTGGGGAGCATCACCTTGGCGTCGGTGGTCGTGAAAACGGCCATGATTTACCTCCAGGTGGGGTTAGTTGTTGCCGAAGAGCTTCCGAGCCGTCTCCCGGGTCGGGTCGTCGGTGATCTTGGATGGGGTCTTCCCCTGGGCGGGGACGACAGGTGCGGTCTGCTTGGTCCCACGGAAGGCCAGAAGCGCGTCAGCGGCGGCTTCAATCTCTTCCCTGGTTCCACCGCTCAGAAGGTTCTCCGGGACGCCCTTAGCGGCTGCCACAGAGGCGCGCAGTGCGGTCGCCTGAAGAGTGGCGTTCTCCTTGGCGAGCTGTTCAGCCCGCTCGGTAGCCTTCTGCAGTTCGGTCTTGTTCGCTTCCTCGAGCTTCGTGAACTGTTCAGCCTTGGCCTTCAGTTCCTCGTAGTCCGCGTACTTGTCGCGTTCACGAGCCAGACGCTGGCCCACGATCCGGTCAAGGTCCTCCTGCGTGGCAGGCGGGACGAATGCCTTCGGCTCGGGCTGGGGCAGGGGCTCGGTGGATTCTCCCGCTGGTGCGGTGTTGTTCGTGTCGCCCAAGGCGGCACCTCACTTTCCGTTTAGGCCCCGTACGGGCATAGAGGGTGAAAACCGCGCAGACGGGCGCGTACCGCTTCACGGGAGAACCGTGGAAGTCACTTCACGCCGAGTTCGGCGCGCATGTACTGAAGGACCTGGCTGGTCCGGTCCTTGGGAGAGGACTTCTCACCAATGGGGGTTTCCCAGTGGCCGGTGCCGGAACGGGAGCCGTCCTGTGTACGTTGGGCAGGGACCCAGATCTTGCCGTCCTGGGCCTGCTCGTAGCCCTTGCGGTAGGTATCCAGGTAGCGGTCCGCGTCGGCCTGCATCTGCACCGCGTTCTGAGGTGTGACCGCGACGACGGCGCAGCGGCAGTGGTCGTGGAAGGACTCGCCCAGGCGACGGGAGCCCGGGGGTTGATGCCCCTGCCCTGCCCGCCACGGCGGCCCTTGGTCTTCTCCAACGGCACGCCACGGCCCACCACAGTCCCGGCAGAGTCCCGGGAGGTGTAGGCGGCACCGCGGGAGGCGAGCATCCCGCAGAACGCGCAGCAACCCGGCTTGGGGACGCGCTGGTAACCCATGCCGCCCTGCGCCTCGGCGTTGCCGATCATCGTGTCAGCCGCCATCGACGTAAGAATCCGTGTCAGCCCACCGGACAGGAGCGAGAACATCAACGCGTTACCGCCCTGCTCGAACACAGCAGGGCGGGAAGCCCAACCAGCCAACGAACTCCACCGGTCACTACCCGCGCCGGCGAGGCTCTGCGCGTCCACAGGGTTACGGACCTCAAGGACCTGTTGCAGCTCCGTGAAGAATTGCGCCGAGATCAGCGACGTCATCCCCGCGTACTGGTCACCCAGCACCGGCAACAGGTCCCGCATGGTCCGCTGCTTCACC
>NZ_FNSN01000007.1 GCF_900105345.1 Arthrobacter woluwensis | reverse complement strand
GTGCGCCCGTATTCGCTGTCCGCGCCCCGATTGCGGCGCCGAAGGTCATCAAGGGCGCGGAAACCGACCAGCGCCTTAAGATGACCGGGTGACCCTTGAACAGTCCCTGCTGGGCTTCGCCGCCCTGTCCGTCCTGATCACGATTCTTCCGGGGACGGACACCGCGCTCGTCCTCCGCTACGCCCTGGGCCGGAGCCGCCGTCACGCGTACACCGCGGCGCTGGGCATGATCACGGGCGCGTTCATCTGGGGCGTGGCCGCGGCCACGGGTGTGTCCGCGCTGCTGGCCGTCTCGACCGTCGCCTACGACATCCTCCGCATCATCGGAGCCGGGTACATGCTCTGGCTCGCCTTCTCGTTCTGGCGTGCATCCTTCCACGGGCGAGGGCAGCGTCGACACCACCGGCGGGCCGGCCACCGTGGCGCCCGAACACCTCGGGAAGACCTGGGTTAAAGGGTTCCTGTCCAACATCCTGAACCCCAAGTACGGGATGTTCTGCCTGGCCGTGATCCCCCAGTTCCTCGTCCCGACCATCGCTCCCCTCTGGATGGGCCTCATGCTCTCCGTCATCAGCAATCTGGAAGCGGCACTCTGGTTCACGCTCATCATCACGGCGGCACACTACTTCCGGCGCTGGCTGGACGGCCCCCGGTTCCGCAAGGTCATCGACCGCGTGACGGGGACGGCCCTGGGAGCCTTCGGGCTCGTGGCGCTGGCGGAGACCCGGCACGGCTGAGTCGCGTCTGTTGCTTCACCGTCGTCGGTATGCGACGATTCCACTGATCGTGAACGAATCACAGGAGGTGAGACCCATGTACGCAGTATCCGCAATGGGCGCTCCCCTCCGCCCACGATTCCGCGGCTGACGCAGCCGCCCCTGGGAGCGCCACACAGGCATTTCGCGAAAGGCGACTCCCATGCATCACGACATTTCTTCTGATTCTCCCGCAGCCACCCGCGCCTCCAACCCTTCGGGCGGCCGCGCGCTCGTACTCGGAGGGGCGGGTCCACCGGCAACGCCTGGCTCCTCGGCGTGATCGCCGGCCTGGCCGACGCGGGCCTCACCGTCACCGACGCCGATCTGATCATCGGCACCTCCGCCGGCGCCACGGCCGCCGCGCAACTGACCGGAGCGGATCCGGCCGAGCTCTACGAGGCCTCCCTGACACCGCTTCCCGTCCGCCGGCCTCAGCCGCCGGAAGCGGGTCGTCGCGGCTGGCAGGATCCACCATCAATCACCTGGAGCGCACGGACAGCATCATCTCCGCTTCCCACGACGCCGCCGACATGCGACGCCGGATGGGTGCCGGCGCGCTGGAGCTTCCGGCTTCCTCCGACCGGGACGTCCACGCCCGCTGGCGGGAGACGGTCGCGTCGCGCCTGCCGAGCCAGCAGTGGCCGGAACAACGGATCCTGCTGACCGCCGTGGACGCGAGCACCGGCGAGCCCACCGTCTTCACCCGTGACAGCGGCGTGTCCCTTGCCGACGCCGTGGCCGCCAGTTTTCCAGCGGCTTCGCTTGTCCCGTCGGGGACAAGCGATACATCGACGGCGGCTACCGGCGCAATGAGAACGCCGACCTCGCCGCAGGCCATGCCCGGGTTTCTGGTCCTCTCCCCGTTCGGCGGCCGCACTCGCACTCCCCTGGAGTGGGGCCAGCACCTTGATGCGCAGGTCAAGGAACTGCGCGACGCCGGCAGCACGGTGGAGGTCATCTCACCTGAGGCGGAGGCGGAGGACCTCTTCGCGCCAATGCCATGAACATCGGCTTGCGTCCGGACGCGGCGCGGGCCGGATTCGAGCAGGGCAAACGCCTCGCCGAGAGCTGGCGCCGTTCTGGGGCGCGTCCGCACCGGTGTGATGCCGGGCTGACCTCGGCTGTTCCGTCGTGTCATCCGGCGTGGTGCCGGATCGGTGGTGCCCGTCTCTTGTGGGGCGGGCTCCACCCCTCTGCTGGTCCGGTGGGGTGGGGGTGTGATCAGTCTGCTGGGTGGCCGGTTAAACGCGGACAGCCCCTGTGGGTGTGGGGGCTGTGGTTTTGGGGTGGGGGGTGGGTGTGGGCCCCGGCCCGGGTGGGTGGTTAAAGGCGAACAGCCCCCGTGCTCGTGTTGGTGGTGGGGGCTGTTTTGTTGGTGGTGCAGTGATGGCCGGGCGTCGTTGCTCGGGCCATCCTGGGTGGTTGTGTCCGGCGGTGTCCTACTCTCCCACACCCTCGCGAGTGCAGTACCATCGGCGCTGTGGGTCTTAGCTTCCGGGTTCGGAATGGGACCGGGCGTTTCCCCCACGCTATGACCGCCGTAACTCTTTCAAACTCCCCACCAGGGGGTGGGGGTTGGTTTGTAAGGGTCACTGGATCGTTTCCGTGACACGCAACACCAACCAGTGGATCCCTTGTGGGGGTGGTGGTGTTGCTTATTCAATTATCTGGTTCCCTCGGTCAAACTGGTGGGTTTGTTGTTTGGGGACCGCATGGTGGACGCGTAGCACAGTTCTTTCACCCACACCCGGGGGGGTGTGGTGTGTGGTCAGGTTGTCGGCTTATTAGTACCGGTCAGCTTCACAGGTCGTTAGTCCCTGCTTCCACGTCCGGCCTATCAACCCAGTGGTCTGCTGGGAGCCTCTCGACCCCGAAGGGTCATGGAAATCTTATCTTGAAGCGGGCTTCCCGCTTAGATGCTTTCAGCGGTTATCCCATCCGAACGTAGCCAATCAGCGGTGCACTTGGCAGTACAACTGACACACCAGAGGTTCGTCCGTCCCGGTCCTCTCGTACTAAGGACAGCCCTTCTCAAATTTCCTGCGCGCGCAGCGGATAGGGACCGAACTGTCTCACGACGTTCTAAACCCAGCTCGCGTACCGCTTTAATGGGCGAACAGCCCAACCCTTGGGACCTACTCCAGCCCCAGGATGCGACGAGCCGACATCGAGGTGCCAAACCATGCCGTCGATATGGACTCTTGGGCAAGATCAGCCTGTTATCCCCGAGGTACCTTTTATCCGTTGAGCGACGGCCATTCCACAATGTACCGCCGATCACTAGTCCCGACTTTCGTCCCTGCTCGAGATGTCTCTCTCACAGTCAAGCTCCCTTGTGCACTTACACTCGACACCTGATTGCCAACCAGGCTGAGGGAACCTTTGGGCGCCTCCCGTTACTTTTTAGGAGGCAACCGCCCCAGTTAAACTACCCATCAGGCACTGTCCCTGACCCAGATCATGGGCCGAAGTTAGATGTCCAAAGTGACCAGAGTGGTATTTCAACGATGACTCCACGAACACTGGCGTGTCCGCTTCACAGTCTCCCACCTATCCTACACAAGCCACTCCGAACACCAATACCAAACTATAGTAAAGGTCTCGGGGTCTTTCCGTCCTGCTGCGCGTAACGAGCATCTTTACTCGTAGTGCAATTTCGCCGAGTTCATGGTTGAGACAGTAGGGAAGTCGTTACTCCATTCGTGCAGGTCGGAACTTACCCGACAAGGAATTTCGCTACCTTAGGATGGTTATAGTTACCACCGCCGTTTACTGGGGCTTAAATTCCCGGCTTCACACCAAAGTGTTGACCGGTCCTCTTAACCTTCCAGCACCGGGCAGGAGTCCAGTCCGTATACATCGTCTTGCGACTTCGCACGGACCTGTGTTTTTAGTAAACAGTCGCTTCCCCCTGGTCTCTGCGGCCCTTATCCGCTCCGAGGAGCAAGTCCTCTTCACAGTCCGGGCCCCCTTCTCCCCGAAGTTACGGGGCATTTTGCCGAGTTCCTTAACCATGATTCTCTCGATCGCCTTAGTATTTCTACCTGATCACTGTGTCGGTTTCGGGTACGGGCGGCTGGAACCTCGCGTCGATGCTTTTCTCGCAGCATAGGATCACTGAATCCCCCACAAGGTGGGGTCCCATCACGTCTCAGCCTTCATGTTCCCCGGATTTGCCTAGGGAACGGCCTACCTGCTTAGACCGGGACTACCATCGCCCGGCTCAGCTACCTTCCTGCGTCACACCTGTTAATACGCTTACTCCCCCGATCAGTTCCCAGCCTCACCACACACCACTTGCCCGAAGCTCCTGGAGGCGGATTGGGTGGTTAGTATCCCGGGCTCAGTATGGGCGGTTCTTCGCCGGTACGGGAATATCAACCCGTTGTCCATCGACTACGCCTGTCGGCCTCGCCTTAGGTCCCGACTCACCCAGGGCAGATTAGCTTGACCCTGGAACCCTTGATCATCCGGCGGACGGGTTTCTCACCCGTCTTTCGCTACTCATGCCTGCATTCTCACTCGTGTGGTCTCCACCACTGGTTTACACCGCGGCTTCACCGCCCACACGACGCTCCCCTACACTCCAGACGACTGAACCACGAAGGCTTGTCTACTATCTGAAATCCACGACTTCGGCGGTGTACTTGAGCCCCGCTACATTGTCGGCGCGGAATCACTTGACCAGTGACTATTACGCACTCTTTCAAGGTGGCTGCTTCTAAGCCAACCTCCTGGTTGTCTAAGCAACTCCACATCCTTCCCACTTAGCACACGCTTAGGGGCCTTAGTCGGTGGTCTGGGCTGTTTCCCTCTCGACCATGAAGCTTATCCCCACGGTCTCACTGCTGCGCTCTCACTTACCGGCATTCGGAGTTTGGCTGACGTCAGTAACCTTGTAGGGCCCATCGGCCATCCAGTAGCTCTACCTCCGGCAAGAAACACGCAACGCTGCACCTAAATGCATTTCGGGGAGAACCAGCTATCACGAAGTTTGATTGGCCTTTCACCCCTACCCACAGCTCATCCCCTCCATTTTCAACTGAAGTGGGTTCGGTCCTCCACGACGTCTTACCGTCGCTTCAACCTGGCCATGGGTAGATCACTTCGCTTCGGGTCTAGATCACGCCACTCAAACGCCCTATTCAGACTCGCTTTCGCTACGGCTTCCCCACACGGGTTAACCTCGCGACGTAACACTAACTCGCAGGCTCATTCTTCAAAAGGCACGCCATCACAGGTACAAGCCTGCTCTGACGGATTGTAGGCACACGGTTTCAGGTACTATTTCACTCCCCTCCCGGGGTACTTTCACCTTTCCCTCACGGTACTGGTCCGCTATCGTCATTAGGTAGTATTTAGGCTTATTCAGGTGGTCCTGACAGATTCACACGGGATTTCTCGGGCCCCGTGCTACTCGGGAATCATCCCTCGAGCGGTGCATCAACGCGACAATTACGGGACTCTCACCCTCTATGGTCGACCATCCAGGCCGTTCATCTACGCCAGCACATTCACACCCGACCAGGTCAGTGACCCTGGTACGGAACAACCCACAACCCGACATGCAACGCCCCACTGGCTATCACACATGGACCGGTTTAGCCTGATCCGCTTTCGCTCGCCACTACTCACGGAATCACATTTGTTTTCTCTTCCTGCGGGTACTGAGATGTTTCACTTCCCCGCGTTCCTCCACACAGCCTATGCGTTCAGCTGCGGGTGACTACCCATAACAGGCAGCCGGGTTTCCCCATTCGGACATCCTGGGATCAAAGTTCGGTTATCAACTCCCCAGGCTTTTCGCAGATTCCCACGTCCTTCATCGGCTCCTAATGCCAAGGCATTCACCGTGCGCCCTTAAAACTTGGCCACACAAAAACCAAGACAAACACCACAACCCACACAACCCCCCAAAAGGAGGCCACCCAGGCCATGACGCTCGCCTTATAAGATGCTCGCGTCCACTATGCAGTTTCTCAAACAACAACCCCACACCCCCCATCCAACACACCCAACCGGGCACGCCTTCCAGAAGCAGGGCAACCAAACGAAACAACAACCACCACACACCCCCAAAGGAGACATGCGACGGGCCTGTTGCTTCAGGACCCAACAGTGTGTCAACAACCCCTGCACCACCACCAACACCACACCCGTTCCAACCAACCGTCACCGGCCGGCGTACCTAAAACGCAGCATCACAGCACCCGTACAGGAACCGGCACCCCAGCCGGCAAGCCCCCTTGTTTCACAGGAACCCACCAACCATCACGAGGATGTGTTTTTTCGATATTCCACCCATGAGCACCACACCCAGGAACGAACGCCCTGGCGAGGCGGGTTCTACACTCAACCACCACCACAACCCATGCAGGAAGCGGCCATGATGCGTCGTTTGCTCCTTAGAAAGGAGGTGATCCAGCCGCACCTTCCGGTACGGCTACCTTGTTACGACTTAGTCCCAATCGCCAGTCCCACCTTCGACAGCTCCCTCCCACAAGGGGTTAGGGCCCACCGGCTTCGGGTGTTACCAAACTTTCGTGACTTGACGGGCGGTGTGTACAAGGCCCGGGAACGTATTCACCGCAGCGGTTGCTGATCTGGCGATTACTAGCGACTCCAACTTCATGGGGTCGAGTTGCAGACCCCAATCCGAACTGAGACCGGCTTTTTGGGATTAGCTCCACCTCACAGTATCGCAACCCTTTGTACGGCCATTGTAGCATGCGTGAAGCCCAAGACATAAGGGGCATGATGATTTGACGTCGTCCCCACCTTCCTCCGAGTTGACCCCGGCAGTCCTCCATGAGTCCCCGCCATTACGCGCTGGCAACATGGAACGAGGGTTGCGCTCGTTGCGGGACTTAACCCAACATCTCACGACACGAGCTGACGACAACCATGCACCACCTGTGAACAGCCCCGAAGGGAAACACCATCTCTGATGCGATCCAGTCCATGTCAAGCCTTGGTAAGGTTCTTCGCGTTGCATCGAATTAATCCGCATGCTCCGCCGCTTGTGCGGGCCCCCGTCAATTCTTTGAGTTTTAGCCTTGCGGCCGTACTCCCAGGCGGGGCACTTAATGCTTAGCTACGGCGCGGAAAACGTGGAATGTCCCCCACACCTAGTGCCCAACGTTTACGGCATGGACTACCAGGGTATCTAATCCTGTTCGCTCCCCATGCTTTCGCTCCTCAGCGTCAGTTAATGCCCAGAGACCTGCCTTCGCCATCGGTGTTCCTCCTGATATCTGCGCATTTCACCGCTACACCAGGAATTCCAGTCTCCCTACATCACTCAAGTCTGCCCTACCACTGCAGAACCAGGTTGACCTGGCCTTTCACAGCAGACGCGACAAACCGCCTACGAGCTCTTTACGCCAATAATTCCGGATAACGCTTGCGCCCTACGTATTACCGCGGCTGCTGGCACGTAGTTAGCCGGCGCTTCTTCTGCAGGTACCGTCACTTTCGCTTCTTCCCTACTGAAAGAGGTTTACAACCCGAAGGCCGTCATCCTCACGCGGCGTCGCTGCATCAGGCTTTCGCCCATTGTGCAATATTCCCACTGCTGCTCCGTAGGAGTCTGGGCCGTGTCTCAGTCCAGTGTGGCCGGTCACCCTCTCAGGCCGGCTACCGTCGTCGCCTTGGTGAGCCATTACCTCACAACAAGCTGATAGGCCGCGAGTCCATCCAAAACCACAAAAGCTTTCCACCACAACCCATCGGGCAATGGTCGTATCCGGTATTAGACCCAGTTTCCCAGGCTTATCCCAGAGTCAAGGGCAGGTTACTCACGTGTTACTCACCGTTCGCCACTAATCCACCCAGCAAGCTAGGCTTCATCGTTCGACTTGCATGTGTTAAGCACGCCGCCAGCGTTCATCCTGAGCCAGGATCAAACTCTCCAAAAAGAAATTCAAACCCAGCAAACACCAATCCACCACAGGGCGGTGAAATCAGTGATTACCAAAAAAACATTGGTATCAAAAAACATGACACACTATTGAGTTCTCAAACAACAGACTGCTCTGCGATACTCACCGGAGCATTCCTCCAGGCTTTCCCGCCGCAACCCTTCAATCCTAACCCATCAGCTTTCCCTTTCGCAAATCCGCTCCCCGGCGGATAAACCATCCAACCAGAATTCGAATTCACAAAACAAACACCAAAGGCACCACAAAAAAGCACCCGAAAATGGTGAATGAATCAAAGGAATGAGAATCGAAGACCGCACAGAACCAGCACAACCGGCCGGCAACCCGATCTACTCTACACACTTCTGGAGGACTCCGCAAGCCCTGCCCAGACGGTGCCTCAGGCACCCTGACGGCCTCGCAATGACCCAGTGCCCGTGCGTTCCGCTGGCGCCCCGTACCGTGGCGCCCCTCGGCCTGAACCCGCGAGGACCAGCTGTTCCTCGACCCATTCACCGGCCACGACCACGCCGGCGCCACCTGATGCGCAAAGGGCAGCGGTTCGTCACCTTCACCGCGAAGAAGCCGATCAGGATTCTTCCTCCGGGAGCGAGCACACGATGCACCTCGGCGAGGACAGCGCGCACGTCCACAGGATCGAGATGAATGAGCGAGAACCATGCCAGCACCCCGCCACGAGCCGTCCTCGACGGGAGCCTGCGGACATCGGCCGACTGGAAGGACAGGGCGGTACAGGCGTCGTGCGTGCTCCAGGAACTCCGCCGAGAGATCGACGCCCGCGACCTCCACCCCTCGCCGCGCCAGGGCCGCAGTCCAGTGCCCGTCCGCAGCCGGCGTCGAGCACAGGACCGTCGCACGTCGCGGCCCACGCCGTGATCGTCTCCAGATCCGAGGGTCCGCGAGCTCCTCGTCCCGAAGAGCTCGATGTACAGGCCGGCCACCGCGTCATAGGACGCCGCGACGACCTCACCGTCGGTTCGTGCTTCGTTTCTCCGCATCGCGCTTTCCTCCTCCGTGACGACGTCACCAGGTGCCCGGGCTTAAACAGCTGAGGGCACCGGCGGATGCCGGTGCCCTCAGGAAGCGAAGGAGCTTACTTCTTGGAAGCAGCAGCCTTCAGCTTGGAGCTGCGGTCAGCTTGACGCTGTGGCCGGCCGGGATCTGAATGGTCTCGCCGGTCTGCGGGTTGCGGCCGGTGCGAGCAGCACGGTCGGTGCGCTCAACGGCGAGCCAGCCCGGGATGGTGATCTTCTCGCCGGCGGCGACGGAAGCTTCGAAAACCTCGAACAGGGCATCCAGCACGTTGTTGACGGAAGCCTGGCTGACGTCAGCCTTCTTGGCAACTTCGGCGACGACGTCGCTACGGTTCTTAGCCATGGGTGTCCTCCTGGACGTATCGACTACTTGGAATTACCACGCGGTTCGCGCGGGAACCACTGTTCTGAAACTTACCAGTCCTGACGGCCCAGAGTCGCAAATCCCGCGTGTTTTCGGTGTTTTTTGCTCGATCTCACCCGGTTCCGGTCCAAATCAGACACATCCGGGCGTGGGGACCCCCGTCCGGCGGTGTCTCAGGAGTCGTAGCGGTAGAAGCCCTCGCCGGTCTTGCGGCCCAGTTTGCCCGCCTCCACGTACTCACGCAGGAGGGTCCGCGGCCCTCCGCCAGGTGCGGGTTCTCCTGCGCGTAGTGCTCCTCGATGTCGAGGACCACGTCCAGACCCACTCCGTCCATCATCTGGAACGGGCCCACGGGCATGTGCCAGTTGAGCCGGAACATCGCGTCCACATCCTCGGGGCGGGCCACGCCCTCGGCCACCACGGCGAGGGATTCGCGCTTGATCGCGGCCCATACCCGGTTGAAGATGAACCCCGTGCTCTCCTTGCGGGCCTCGAACGGGTGCACGTCGAACTCCGGCAGCACCCTCAGAAGGGTGTCGAGCACGGCACGGTCGGTCTCGCCGTCGGACATCACGTCGGCCGCATTGGACGCGGGTGGCATGTAGAAGTGCAGATTGCAGAATCGCGACTTGTCCCGGATCCGCTCATCCATCAGACGTGAGGCGTACGAGGAGGAGTTCGTGGCGAAGATCGCGTCGTCCGGCGCGAGCCGGTCCACTTCTCCCCAGAGCGGAATTTTGATCTCGAGTCGTTCCGGAACCGCTTCGATGACCAGCCAGGCGTCCTCGAGCGCGTCCGCCAGGCCGTTGGCGGCCACGACGGTGCCCGCTTCACCGGAGCCGCGTTCGGACAGGACTCCGGGCAGGGTCTCGGCGACGTACTGCACGGCGGCTTCCGCCACTGCCTGCTGGGGATCGGAGATCCGGACGGTTCCGCCGCGGGAAGCCATCATCAAGGCGATCCTGCGGCCCAGGGTGCCCCGCCGATGACCGTGACGGGACGGTTGCGGATCTGATCGAAAGTGAAGTCGTATGCCATGAGTGGTCCTCAGTCCTGCTGTTCGTGAGTGCTGTTCAGGCCGGCCAGGCCTGAGAGTGGGGTGCCGAGATCCGCGACCACGCGCGGCGCGGCTGCCTCCCCGGCGGGGTGGAGCTCGACGGCGACGATGCGACCGCCCAGCTCGGAGACGTACGCGACGCCCGCGTCGCCGTCGATCGCCAGGCCGATAGCCTCTCGGAAGCCCCGCGCGAGGATCTCGGCTCGGCGCCCTTCGCTCCGGGCGCCGGCAACGGCGCCCGGTTGAGGGTGTTGCCGGCCGGTTCGGCGCCGCGGTCGGTCCAGTAGAGGAATCCGTCATGGATCTCCAGGTCGATCGGTTCCGGCAGGTCCTGCCAGAGAAGCTCGAGGTCGCTGCGCGACCGGACGTCCTCGCCCTCCGCCAGAGTGAGGCCCGCACGGAAAATCCGGCCGTGTCCACCCTTCGCGGGCCCTTCTGGGTCCAGTACAAGGAACCGGCTTCCACATCGACCGCCACCCCGACGCACTCCTGGTCCTTGGACCCGTCCGGCGCGTTGATCACCAGGTCCTGCAGATCCGAACCGTCGGTGCGGGCAGAGGAGATCCGGCATCCCTCGCGATCGCTCCAGTAGAGGCGACCCGCGCCGTCGGCGCACAGCTGCTTGCCGGTGGTGATCCCACCGGGCTCGACGACGGCGAAAGAACGTCCGTCCGCCAGTGCGGCCCCACTGATCCCACCATTGCGGCTGCCGTAGTCGAGGCCTTCCTCGCCGCTGAGGCCCGGGACCACCGATGGAACGCCCATGGTCGTCCAATACACGGTGTCTCCGTCGATCGCGATGCCGTCCGGACAGGGACCGGCCTCCTTCACGAAGGTGGAGAAGGTTTCCTGGCGGGGACGGACGTGAGAGGAATCCTGATGACGTCTCCCGCCGCGAGGCGTAGGACGAGGAGCGAGTCGAACATGTCGACCTCCATCACTAGTTGCGCTATGCACCATAGCTTACGCCTCTTTTGTTGCGCAGTGCAACAGTTGAGAGGGCGGACGTATCGTGGTTGGCTGACGAAGGGAGGCCGCTCCCGCCGCGTTGAGGAGGGATGTCCGTGATGATGCATGAGAACCAGCTCGTCCTCAGCGAGGAGGACGCCGCGTTCCTCATCGCCCAGCGGTTTCCGGAGTATCGCGGTCACGTCATTCGCCGGCTCGACACCTCCGGGACGGTCAACGCGATCTTCCGCGTCGGAGAGGAGGCGGCAGCCCGCTTCCCGCTGCTGGCTCATGATGTGAACGGCCCTGACCCGACGCCGGCGCATGAGGCGAGTGCCATGGAGGAGTTCCTCCAGGCGTCGCCCTTCCCCGGTCCACGCCCTCTCGGCATCGCGGAACCGTCGGTGACCTGCCCCAGCGGGTGGAGCCTGCAGAGCTGGCTCCCGGGCGTCACCCCCTCGCCGCACAGCCATGAGAGCTCGGACGGCTTCGCCGAAGACCTCGCGGATCTCATCACCGCGCTGAGACTCCACTCCACCGGCGGGAGAACCTTCGCCGGGACGGGACGAGGCGGTGTCCTGCAAGAACACGACGGATGGGTCGAAGAATGCCTCCGGCAGAGCCACGGATTGCTGGACGTCGGGCCGCTCAGGAAGCTATGGGAGCACTTCCGTACCCTGTCGCCGGCCGGCGCCGACGTGATGAACCACGGGGACCTGATTCCGGCGAATATTCTGGTCGACGGCGAACGCCTGAGCGGAGTCCTCGACACCGGCGGATTCGGCCCGGCCGATCCCGCACTCGACCTGGTCGCTGCCTGGCACCTGCTGGATGAACGACGACGCCGGCGCTTACGTGAGCGGCTCGGCGTCGGCGACGAGGAGTGGGAGCGAGGAGCGGGCTGGGCTTTCGAGCAGGCGATCGGCCTCGTCTGGTACTACCGGGAGTCGAATCCGTCGATGGCCGAGCTCGGTCGGTCCACGTTGGGGCGGCTTGTGGGGTGGTAGTTGGTGGCGTGCTGGGATGCCGGTTAAAGGCGAACAGCCCCCGTGCTCGTGTTGGTGGTGGGGGCTGTTTTGTTGGTGGTGCAGTGATGGCCCGGGCGTCGTTGCTCGGGCCATCCTGGGTGGTTGTGTCCGGCGGTGTCCTACTCTCCCACACCCTCGCGAGTGCAGTACCATCGGCGCTGTGGGTCTTAGCTTCCGGGTTCGGAATGGGACCGGGCGTTTCCCCCACGCTATGACCGCCGTAACTCTTTCAAACTCCCCACCAGGGGGTGGGGGTTGGTTTGTAAGGGTCACTGGATCGTTTCCGTGACACGCAACACCAACCAGTGGATCCCTTGTGGGGGTGGTGGTGTTGCTTATTCAATTATCTGGTTCCCTCGGGTCAAACTGGTGGGTTTGTTGTTTGGGGACCGCATGGTGGACGCGTAGCACAGTTCTTTCACCCACACCCGGGGGGGTGTGGTGTGTGGTCAGGTTGTCGGCTTATTAGTACCGGTCAGCTTCACAGGTCGTTAGTCCCTGCTTCCACGTCCGGCCTATCAACCCAGTGGTCTGCTGGGAGCCTCTCGACCCCGAAGGGTCATGGAAATCTTATCTTGAAGCGGGCTTCCCGCTTAGATGCTTTCAGCGGTTATCCCATCCGAACGTAGCCAATCAGCGGTGCACTTGGCAGTACAACTGACACACCAGAGGTTCGTCCGTCCCGGTCCTCTCGTACTAAGGACAGCCCTTCTCAAATTTCCTGCGCGCGCAGCGGATAGGGACCGAACTGTCTCACGACGTTCTAAACCCAGCTCGCGTACCGCTTTAATGGGCGAACAGCCCAACCCTTGGGACCTACTCCAGCCCCAGGATGCGACGAGCCGACATCGAGGTGCCAAACCATGCCGTCGATATGGACTCTTGGGCAAGATCAGCCTGTTATCCCCGAGGTACCTTTTATCCGTTGAGCGACGGCCATTCCACAATGTACCGCCGGATCACTAGTCCCGACTTTCGTCCCTGCTCGAGATGTCTCTCTCACAGTCAAGCTCCCTTGTGCACTTACACTCGACACCTGATTGCCAACCAGGCTGAGGGAACCTTTGGGCGCCTCCGTTACTTTTTAGGAGGCAACCGCCCCAGTTAAACTACCCATCAGGCACTGTCCCTGACCCAGATCATGGGCCGAAGTTAGATGTCCAAAGTGACCAGAGTGGTATTTCAACGATGACTCCACGAACACTGGCGTGTCCGCTTCACAGTCTCCCACCTATCCTACACAAGCCACTCCGAACACCAATACCAAACTATAGTAAAGGTCTCGGGGTCTTTCCGTCCTGCTGCGCGTAACGAGCATCTTTACTCGTAGTGCAATTTCGCCGAGTTCATGGTTGAGACAGTAGGGAAGTCGTTACTCCATTCGTGCAGGTCGGAACTTACCCGACAAGGAATTTCGCTACCTTAGGATGGTTATAGTTACCACCGCCGTTTACTGGGGCTTAAATTCCCGGCTTCACACCAAAGTGTTGACCGGTCCTCTTAACCTTCCAGCACCGGGCAGGAGTCAGTCCGTATACATCGTCTTGCGACTTCGCACGGACCTGTGTTTTTAGTAAACAGTCGCTTCCCCCTGGTCTCTGCGGCCCTTATCCGCTCCGAGGAGCAAGTCCTCTTCACAGTCCGGGCCCCCCTTCTCCCGAAGTTACGGGGGCATTTTGCCGAGTTCCTTAACCATGATTCTCTCGATCGCCTTAGTATTCTCTACCTGATCACCTGTGTCGGTTTCGGGTACGGGCGGCTGGAACCTCGCGTCGATGCTTTTCTCGGCAGCATAGGATCACTGAATCCCCCACAAGGTGGGGTCCCATCACGTCTCAGCCTTCATGTTCCCCGGATTTGCCTAGGGAACGGCCTACCTGCTTAGACCGGGACTACCATCGCCCGGCTCAGCTACCTTCCTGCGTCACACCTGTTAATACGCTTACCTCCCCCGATCAGTTCCCAGCCTCACCACACACCACTTGCCCGAAGGCTCCTGGAGGCGGATTGGGTGGTTAGTATCCCGGGCTCAGTATGGGCGGTTCTTCGCCGGTACGGGAATATCAACCCGTTGTCCATCGACTACGCCTGTCGGCCTCGCCTTAGGTCCCGACTCACCCAGGGCAGATTAGCTTGACCCTGGAACCCTTGATCATCCGGCGGACGGGTTTCTCACCCGTCTTTCGCTACTCATGCCTGCATTCTCACTCGTGTGGTCTCCACCACTGGTTTACACCGCGGCTTCACCGTCCACACGACGCTCCCCTACCACTCCAGACGACTGAACCACGAAGGCTTGTCTACTATCTGAAATCCACGACTTCGGCGGTGTACTTGAGCCCCGCTACATTGTCGGCGCGGAATCACTTGACCAGTGAGCTATTACGCACTCTTTCAAGGGTGGCTGCTTCTAAGCCAACCTCCTGGTTGTCTAAGCAACTCCACATCCTTTCCCACTTAGCACACGCTTAGGGGCCTTAGTCGGTGGTCTGGGCTGTTTCCCTCTCGACCATGAAGCTTATCCCCCACGGTCTCACTGCTGCGCTCTCACTTACCGGCATTCGGAGTTTGGCTGACGTCAGTAACCTTGTAGGGCCCATCGGCCATCCAGTAGCTCTACCTCCGGCAAGAAACACGCAACGCTGCACCTAAATGCATTTCGGGGAGAACCAGCTATCACGAAGTTTGATTGGCCTTTCACCCCTACCCACAGCTCATCCCCTCCATTTTCAACTGAAGTGGGTTCGGTCCTCCACGACGTCTTACCGTCGCTTCAACCTGGCCATGGGTAGATCACTTCGCTTCGGGTCTAGATCACGCCACTCAAACGCCCTATTCAGACTCGCTTTCGCTACGGCTTCCCCACACGGGTTAACCTCGCGACGTAACACTAACTCGCAGGCTCATTCTTCAAAAGGCACGCCATCACAGGTACAAGCCTGCTCTGACGGATTGTAGGCACACGGTTTCAGGTACTATTTCACTCCCCTCCCGGGGTACTTTTCACCTTTCCCTCACGGTACTGGTCCGCTATCGGTCATTAGGTAGTATTTAGGCTTATCAGGTGGTCCTGACAGATTCACACGGGATTTCTCGGGCCCCGTGCTACTCGGGAATCATCCCTCGAGCGGTGCATCAACGCGACAATTACGGGACTCTCACCCTCTATGGTCGACCATCCCAGGCCGTTCATCTACGCCAGCACATTCACACCCGACCAGGTCAGTGACCCTGGTACGGAACAACCCCACAACCCCGACCATGCAACGCCCACTGGCTATCACACATGGACCGGTTTAGCCTGATCCGCTTTCGCTCGCCACTACTCACGGAATCACATGTTGTTTTCTCTTCCTGCGGGTACTGAGATGTTTCACTTCCCCGCGTTCCCTCCACACAGCCTATGCGTTCAGCTGCGGGTGACTACCCATAACAGGCAGCCGGGTTTCCCCATTCGGACATCCTGGGATCAAAGTTCGGTTATCAACTCCCCCAGGCTTTTCGCAGATTCCCACGTCCTTCATCGGCTCCTAATGCCAAGGCATTCACCGTGCGCCCTTAAAAACTTGGCCACACAAAAACCAAGACAAACACCACAACCCACACAACCCCCAAAAGGAGGCCACCCAGGCCATGACGCTCGCCTTATAAGATGCTCGCGTCCACTATGCAGTTCTCAAACAACAACCCCACACCCCCATCCAACACACCCAACCGGGCACGCCTTCCAGAAGCAGGGCAACCAAACGAAACAACAACCACCACACACCCCCAAAGGAGACATGCGACGGGCCTGTTGCTTCAGGACCCAACAGTGTGTCAACAACCCCTGCACCACCACAACACCACACCCGTTCCAACCAACCGTCACCGGCCGGCGTACTAAAACGCAGCATCACAGCACCCGTACAGGAACCGCACCCCCAGCCGGCAAGCCCCCTTGTTTCACAGGAACCCACCAACCATCACGAGGATGTGTTTTTTCGATATTCCACCCATGAGCACCACACCCCAGGAACGAACGCCCTGGCAGGCGGGTTCTACACTCAACCACCACCACAACCCATGCAGGAAGCGGCCATGATCTCGTTTGCTCCTTAGAAAGGAGGTGATCCAGCCGCACCTTCCGGTACGGCTACCTTGTTACGACTTAGTCCCAATCGCCAGTCCCACCTTCGACAGCTCCCTCCCACAAGGGGTTAGGCCACCGGCTTCGGGTGTTACCAACTTTCGTGACTTGACGGGCGGTGTGTACAAGGCCCGGGAACGTATTCACCGCAGCGTTGCTGATCTGCGATTACTAGCGACTCCAACTTCATGGGGTCGAGTTGCAGACCCCAATCCGAACTGAGACCGGCTTTTTGGGATTAGCTCCACCTCACAGTATCGCAACCCTTTGTACCGGCCATTGTAGCATGCGTGAAGCCCAAGACATAAGGGGCATGATGATTTGACGTCGTCCCCACCTTCCTCCGAGTTGACCCCGGCAGTCTCCCATGAGTCCCCGCCATTACGCGCTGGCAACATGGAACGAGGGTTGCGCTCGTTGCGGGACTTAACCCAACATCTCACGACACGAGCTGACGACAACCATGCACCACCTGTGAACCAGCCCCGAAGGGAAACACCATCTCTGATGCGATCCAGTCCATGTCAAGCCTTGGTAAGGTTCTTCGCGTTGCATCGAATTAATCCGCATGCTCCGCCGCTTGTGCGGGCCCCCGTCAATTCCTTTGAGTTTTAGCCTTGCGGCCGTACTCCCCAGGCGGGGCACTTAATGCGTTAGCTACGGCGCGGAAAACGTGGAATGTCCCCCACACCTAGTGCCCAACGTTTACGGCATGGACTACCAGGGTATCTAATCCTGTTCGCTCCCCATGCTTTCGCTCCTCAGCGTCAGTTAATGCCCAGAGACCTGCCTTCGCCATCGGTGTTCCTCCTGATATCTGCGCATTTCACCGCTACACCAGGAATTCCAGTCTCCCCTACATCACTCAAGTCTGCCCGTACCCACTGCAGAACCAGGGTTGAGCCCTGGCCTTTCACAGCAGACGCGACAAACCGCCTACGAGCTCTTTACGCCCAATAATTCCGGATAACGCTTGCGCCCTACGTATTACCGCGGCTGCTGGCACGTAGTTAGCCGGCGCTTCTTCTGCAGGTACCGTCACTTTCGCTTCTTCCCTACTGAAAGAGGTTTACAACCCGAAGGCCGTCATCCCTCACGCGGCGTCGCTGCATCAGGCTTTCGCCCATTGTGCAATATTCCCCACTGCTGCCTCCCGTAGGAGTCTGGGCCGTGTCTCAGTCCCAGTGTGGCCGGTCACCCTCTCAGGCCGGCTACCCGTCGTCGCCTTGGTGAGCCATTACCTCACCAACAAGCTGATAGGCCGCGAGTCCATCCAAAACCACAAAAGCTTTCCACCACCAACCCATGCGGGCAATGGTCGTATCCGGTATTAGACCCAGTTTCCCAGGCTTATCCCAGAGTCAAGGGCAGGTTACTCACGTGTTACTCACCCGTTCGCCACTAATCCACCCAGCAAGCTAGGCTTCATCGTTCGACTTGCATGTGTTAAGCACGCCGCCAGCGTTCATCCTGAGCCAGGATCAAACTCTCCAAAAAGAAATTCAAAACCCAGCAAACACCAATCCACCACAGGGGCGGTGAAATCAGTGATTACCAAAAAAACATTGGTATCAAAAAAACATGACACACTATTGAGTTCTCAAACAACAGACTGCTCTGCGATACTCACCGGAGCAATTCCTCCAGGCTTTCCCGCCGCAACCCTTCAATCCTAACCCATCAGCTTTCCCTTTCGCAAATCCGCTCCCCGGCCGGATAAACCATCCAACCAGAATTCGAATTCACAAAAACAAACACCAAAGGCACCACAAAAAAGCACCCGAAAATGGTGAATGAAATCAAAGGAATGAGAATCGAAGACCGCCACCAGAACCAGCACAACCGGCCCGGCAACCCGATCTACTCTACACACTTCTGGAGGACTCCGCAAGCCCTGCCCCAGACGGTGCCTCAGGGCACCCTGACGGCCTCGCAATGACCCAGTGCCCGCTGCGTTCCGCTGGCGCCCCGTACCGTGGCGCCCCTCGGCCTGAACCCCGCGAGGACCAGCTGTTCCTCGACCCATTCACCCGGCCACGACCACGCCGGCGCCACCTGATGCGCAAAGGGCAGCGGTTCGTCACCTTCACCCGCGAAGAAGCCGATCAGGATTCTTCCTCCGGGAGCGAGCACACGATGCACCTCGGCGAGGACAGCGCGCACGTCCACAGGATCGAGATGAATGAGCGAGAACCATGCCAGCACCCCCGCCCACGAGCCGTCCCTCGACGGGAGCCTGCGGACATCGGCCGACTGGAAGGACAGGGCCGGGTACAGGCGTCGTGCGTGCTCCAGGAACTCCGCCGAGAGATCGACGCCCGCGACCTCCACCCCTCGCCGCGCCAGGGCCGCAGTCCAGTGCCCCGGTCCGCAGCCGGCGTCGAGCACAGGACCGTCGCACGTCGCGGCCCACGCCGTGATCGTCTCCAGATCCCGAGGGTCCGCGAGCTCCTCGTCCCCGAAGAGCTCGATGTACAGGCCGGCCACCGCGTCATAGGACGCCGCGACGACCTCACCGTCGGTTCGTGCTTCGTTTCTCCGCATCGCGCTTTCCTCCTCCGTGACGACGTCACCAGGTGCCCGGGCTTAAACAGCTGAGGGCACCGGCGGATGCCGGTGCCCTCAGGAAGCGAAGGAGCTTACTTCTTGGAAGCAGCAGCCTTCAGCTTGGAGCCTGCGGTCAGCTTGACGCTGTGGCCGGCCGGGATCTGAATGGTCTCGCCGGTCTGCGGGTTGCGGCCGGTGCGAGCAGCACGGTCGGTGCGCTCAACGGCGAGCCAGCCCGGGATGGTGATCTTCTCGCCGGCGGCGACGGAAGCTTCGAAAACCTCGAACAGGGCATCCAGCACGTTGTTGACGGAAGCCTGGCTGACGTCAGCCTTCTTGGCAACTTCGGCGACGACGTCGCTACGGTTCTTAGCCATGGGTGTCCTCCTGGACGTATCGACTACTTGGAATTACCACGCGGTTCGCGCGGGAACCACTGTTCTGAAACTTACCAGTCCTGACGGCCCAGAGTCGCAAATCCCGCGTGTTTTCGGTGTTTTTTGCTCGATCTCACCCGGTTTCCGGTCCAAATCAGACACATCCGGGCGTGGGGGACCCCCGTCCGGCGGTGTCTCAGGAGTCGTAGCGGTAGAAGCCCTCGCCGGTCTTGCGGCCCAGTTTGCCCGCCTCCACGTACTCACGCAGGAGGGTCCGCGGCCCCTCCGCCAGGTGCGGGTTCTCCTGCGCGTAGTGCTCCTCGATGTCGAGGACCACGTCCAGACCCACTCCGTCCATCATCTGGAACGGGCCCACGGGCATGTGCCAGTTGAGCCGGAACATCGCGTCCACATCCTCGGGGCGGGCCACGCCCTCGGCCACCACGGCGAGGGATTCGCGCTTGATCGCGGCCCATACCCGGTTGAAGATGAACCCCGTGCTCTCCTTGCGGGCCTCGAACGGGTGCACGTCGAACTCCGGCAGCACCCTCAGAAGGGTGTCGAGCACGGCACGGTCGGTCTCGCCGTCGGACATCACGTCGGCCGCATTGGACGCGGGTGGCATGTAGAAGTGCAGATTGCAGAATCGCGACTTGTCCCGGATCCGCTCATCCATCAGACGTGAGGCGTACGAGGAGGAGTTCGTGGCGAAGATCGCGTCGTCCGGCGCGAGCCGGTCCACTTCTCCCCAGAGCGGAATTTTGATCTCGAGTCGTTCCGGAACCGCTTCGATGACCAGCCAGGCGTCCTCGAGCGCGTCCGCCAGGCCGTTGGCGGCCACGACGGTGCCCGCTTCACCGGAGCCGCGTTCGGACAGGACTCCGGGCAGGGTCTCGGCGACGTACTGCACGGCGGCTTCCGCCACTGCCTGCTGGGGATCGGAGATCCGGACGGTTCCGCCGCGGGAAGCCATCATCAAGGCGATCCTGCGGCCCAGGGTGCCCCCGCCGATGACCGTGACGGGACGGTTGCGGATCTGATCGAAAGTGAAGTCGTATGCCATGAGTGGTCCTCAGTCCTGCTGTTCGTGAGTGCTGTTCAGGCCGGCCAGGCCTGAGAGTGGGGTGCCGAGATCCGCGACCACGCGCGGCGCGGCTGCCTCCCCGGCGGGGTGGAGCTCGACGGCGACGATGCGACCGCCCAGCTCGGAGACGTACGCGACGCCCGCGTCGCCGTCGATCGCCAGGCCGATAGCCTCTCGGAAGCCCCGCGCGAGGATCTCGGGCTCGGCGCCCTTCGCTCCGGGCGCCGGCAACGGCGCCCGGTTGAGGGTGTTGCCGGCCGGTTCGGCGCCGCGGTCGGTCCAGTAGAGGAATCCGTCATGGATCTCCAGGTCGATCGGTTCCGGCAGGTCCTGCCAGAGAAGCTCGAGGTCGCTGCGCGACCGGACGTCCTCGCCCTCCGCCAGAGTGAGGCCCGCACGGAAAATCCGGCCGTGTCCACCCTTCGCGGGGCCCTTCTGGGTCCAGTACAAGGAACCGGCTTCCACATCGACCGCCACCCCGACGCACTCCTGGTCCTTGGACCCGTCCGGCGCGTTGATCACCAGGTCCTGCAGATCCGAACCGTCGGTGCGGGCAGAGGAGATCCGGCATCCCTCGCGATCGCTCCAGTAGAGGCGACCCGCGCCGTCGGCGCACAGCTGCTTGCCGGTGGTGATCCCACCGGGCTCGACGACGGCGAAAGAACGTCCGTCCGCCAGTGCGGCCCCACTGATCCCACCATTGCGGCTGCCGTAGTCGAGGCCTTCCTCGCCGCTGAGGCCCGGGACCACCGATGGAACGCCCATGGTCGTCCAATACACGGTGTCTCCGTCGATCGCGATGCCGTCCGGACAGGGACCGGCCTCCTTCACGAAGGTGGAGAAGGTTTCCTGGCCGGGGACGGACGTGAGAGGAATCCTGATGACGTCTCCCGCCGCGAGGCGTAGGACGAGGAGCGAGTCGAACATGTCGACCTCCATCACTAGTTGCGCTATGCACCATAGCTTACGCCTCTTTTGTTGCGCAGTGCAACAGTTGAGAGGGCGGACGTATCGTGGTTGGCTGACGAAGGGAGGCCGCTCCCGCCGCGTTGAGGAGGGATGTCCGTGATGATGCATGAGAACCAGCTCGTCCTCAGCGAGGAGGACGCCGCGTTCCTCATCGCCCAGCGGTTTCCGGAGTATCGCGGTCACGTCATTCGCCGGCTCGACACCTCCGGGACGGTCAACGCGATCTTCCGCGTCGGAGAGGAGGCGGCAGCCCGCTTCCCGCTGCTGGCTCATGATGTGAACGGCCCTGACCCGACGCCGGCGCATGAGGCGAGTGCCATGGAGGAGTTCCTCCAGGCGTCGCCCTTCCCCGGTCCACGCCCTCTCGGCATCGCGGAACCGTCGGTGACCTGCCCCAGCGGGTGGAGCCTGCAGAGCTGGCTCCCGGGCGTCACCCCCTCGCCGCACAGCCATGAGAGCTCGGACGGCTTCGCCGAAGACCTCGCGGATCTCATCACCGCGCTGAGACTCCACTCCACCGGCGGGAGAACCTTCGCCGGGACGGGACGAGGCGGTGTCCTGCAAGAACACGACGGATGGGTCGAAGAATGCCTCCGGCAGAGCCACGGATTGCTGGACGTCGGGCCGCTCAGGAAGCTATGGGAGCACTTCCGTACCCTGTCGCCGGCCGGCGCCGACGTGATGAACCACGGGGACCTGATTCCGGCGAATATTCTGGTCGACGGCGAACGCCTGAGCGGAGTCCTCGACACCGGCGGATTCGGCCCGGCCGATCCCGCACTCGACCTGGTCGCTGCCTGGCACCTGCTGGATGAACGACGACGCCGGCGCTTACGTGAGCGGCTCGGCGTCGGCGACGAGGAGTGGGAGCGAGGAGCGGGCTGGGCTTTCGAGCAGGCGATCGGCCTCGTCTGGTACTACCGGGAGTCGAATCCGTCGATGGCCGAGCTCGGTCGGTCCACGTTGGGGCGGCTTGTGGGGTGGTAGTTGGTGGCGTGCTGGGATGCCGGTTAAAGGCGAACAGCCCCCGTGCTCGTGTTGGTGGTGGGGGCTGTTTTGTTGGTGGTGCAGTGATGGCCCGGGCGTCGTTGCTCGGGCCATCCTGGGTGGTTGTGTCCGGCGGTGTCCTACTCTCCCACACCCTCGCGAGTGCAGTACCATCGGCGCTGTGGGTCTTAGCTTCCGGGTTCGGAATGGGACCGGGCGTTTCCCCCACGCTATGACCGCCGTAACTCTTTCAAACTCCCCACCAGGGGGTGGGGGTTGGTTTGTAAGGGTCACTGGATCGTTTCCGTGACACGCAACACCAACCAGTGGATCCCTTGTGGGGGTGGTGGTGTTGCTTATTCAATTATCTGGTTCCCTCGGGTCAAACTGGTGGGTTTGTTGTTTGGGGACCGCATGGTGGACGCGTAGCACAGTTCTTTCACCCACACCCGGGGGGGTGTGGTGTGTGGTCAGGTTGTCGGCTTATTAGTACCGGTCAGCTTCACAGGTCGTTAGTCCCTGCTTCCACGTCCGGCCTATCAACCCAGTGGTCTGCTGGGAGCCTCTCGACCCCGAAGGGTCATGGAAATCTTATCTTGAAGCGGGCTTCCCGCTTAGATGCTTTCAGCGGTTATCCCATCCGAACGTAGCCAATCAGCGGTGCACTTGGCAGTACAACTGACACACCAGAGGTTCGTCCGTCCCGGTCCTCTCGTACTAAGGACAGCCCTTCTCAAATTTCCTGCGCGCGCAGCGGATAGGGACCGAACTGTCTCACGACGTTCTAAACCCAGCTCGCGTACCGCTTTAATGGGCGAACAGCCCAACCCTTGGGACCTACTCCAGCCCCAGGATGCGACGAGCCGACATCGAGGTGCCAAACCATGCCGTCGATATGGACTCTTGGGCAAGATCAGCCTGTTATCCCCGAGGTACCTTTTATCCGTTGAGCGACGGCCATTCCACAATGTACCGCCGGATCACTAGTCCCGACTTTCGTCCCTGCTCGAGATGTCTCTCTCACAGTCAAGCTCCCTTGTGCACTTACACTCGACACCTGATTGCCAACCAGGCTGAGGGAACCTTTGGGCGCCTCCGTTACTTTTTAGGAGGCAACCGCCCCAGTTAAACTACCCATCAGGCACTGTCCCTGACCCAGATCATGGGCCGAAGTTAGATGTCCAAAGTGACCAGAGTGGTATTTCAACGATGACTCCACGAACACTGGCGTGTCCGCTTCACAGTCTCCCACCTATCCTACACAAGCCACTCCGAACACCAATACCAAACTATAGTAAAGGTCTCGGGGTCTTTCCGTCCTGCTGCGCGTAACGAGCATCTTTACTCGTAGTGCAATTTCGCCGAGTTCATGGTTGAGACAGTAGGGAAGTCGTTACTCCATTCGTGCAGGTCGGAACTTACCCGACAAGGAATTTCGCTACCTTAGGATGGTTATAGTTACCACCGCCGTTTACTGGGGCTTAAATTCCCGGCTTCACACCAAAGTGTTGACCGGTCCTCTTAACCTTCCAGCACCGGGCAGGAGTCAGTCCGTATACATCGTCTTGCGACTTCGCACGGACCTGTGTTTTTAGTAAACAGTCGCTTCCCCCTGGTCTCTGCGGCCCTTATCCGCTCCGAGGAGCAAGTCCTCTTCACAGTCCGGGCCCCCCTTCTCCCGAAGTTACGGGGGCATTTTGCCGAGTTCCTTAACCATGATTCTCTCGATCGCCTTAGTATTCTCTACCTGATCACCTGTGTCGGTTTCGGGTACGGGCGGCTGGAACCTCGCGTCGATGCTTTTCTCGGCAGCATAGGATCACTGAATCCCCCACAAGGTGGGGTCCCATCACGTCTCAGCCTTCATGTTCCCCGGATTTGCCTAGGGAACGGCCTACCTGCTTAGACCGGGACTACCATCGCCCGGCTCAGCTACCTTCCTGCGTCACACCTGTTAATACGCTTACCTCCCCCGATCAGTTCCCAGCCTCACCACACACCACTTGCCCGAAGGCTCCTGGAGGCGGATTGGGTGGTTAGTATCCCGGGCTCAGTATGGGCGGTTCTTCGCCGGTACGGGAATATCAACCCGTTGTCCATCGACTACGCCTGTCGGCCTCGCCTTAGGTCCCGACTCACCCAGGGCAGATTAGCTTGACCCTGGAACCCTTGATCATCCGGCGGACGGGTTTCTCACCCGTCTTTCGCTACTCATGCCTGCATTCTCACTCGTGTGGTCTCCACCACTGGTTTACACCGCGGCTTCACCGTCCACACGACGCTCCCCTACCACTCCAGACGACTGAACCACGAAGGCTTGTCTACTATCTGAAATCCACGACTTCGGCGGTGTACTTGAGCCCCGCTACATTGTCGGCGCGGAATCACTTGACCAGTGAGCTATTACGCACTCTTTCAAGGGTGGCTGCTTCTAAGCCAACCTCCTGGTTGTCTAAGCAACTCCACATCCTTTCCCACTTAGCACACGCTTAGGGGCCTTAGTCGGTGGTCTGGGCTGTTTCCCTCTCGACCATGAAGCTTATCCCCCACGGTCTCACTGCTGCGCTCTCACTTACCGGCATTCGGAGTTTGGCTGACGTCAGTAACCTTGTAGGGCCCATCGGCCATCCAGTAGCTCTACCTCCGGCAAGAAACACGCAACGCTGCACCTAAATGCATTTCGGGGAGAACCAGCTATCACGAAGTTTGATTGGCCTTTCACCCCTACCCACAGCTCATCCCCTCCATTTTCAACTGAAGTGGGTTCGGTCCTCCACGACGTCTTACCGTCGCTTCAACCTGGCCATGGGTAGATCACTTCGCTTCGGGTCTAGATCACGCCACTCAAACGCCCTATTCAGACTCGCTTTCGCTACGGCTTCCCCACACGGGTTAACCTCGCGACGTAACACTAACTCGCAGGCTCATTCTTCAAAAGGCACGCCATCACAGGTACAAGCCTGCTCTGACGGATTGTAGGCACACGGTTTCAGGTACTATTTCACTCCCCTCCCGGGGTACTTTTCACCTTTCCCTCACGGTACTGGTCCGCTATCGGTCATTAGGTAGTATTTAGGCTTATCAGGTGGTCCTGACAGATTCACACGGGATTTCTCGGGCCCCGTGCTACTCGGGAATCATCCCTCGAGCGGTGCATCAACGCGACAATTACGGGACTCTCACCCTCTATGGTCGACCATCCCAGGCCGTTCATCTACGCCAGCACATTCACACCCGACCAGGTCAGTGACCCTGGTACGGAACAACCCCACAACCCCGACCATGCAACGCCCACTGGCTATCACACATGGACCGGTTTAGCCTGATCCGCTTTCGCTCGCCACTACTCACGGAATCACATGTTGTTTTCTCTTCCTGCGGGTACTGAGATGTTTCACTTCCCCGCGTTCCCTCCACACAGCCTATGCGTTCAGCTGCGGGTGACTACCCATAACAGGCAGCCGGGTTTCCCCATTCGGACATCCTGGGATCAAAGTTCGGTTATCAACTCCCCCAGGCTTTTCGCAGATTCCCACGTCCTTCATCGGCTCCTAATGCCAAGGCATTCACCGTGCGCCCTTAAAAACTTGGCCACACAAAAACCAAGACAAACACCACAACCCACACAACCCCCAAAAGGAGGCCACCCAGGCCATGACGCTCGCCTTATAAGATGCTCGCGTCCACTATGCAGTTCTCAAACAACAACCCCACACCCCCATCCAACACACCCAACCGGGCACGCCTTCCAGAAGCAGGGCAACCAAACGAAACAACAACCACCACACACCCCCAAAGGAGACATGCGACGGGCCTGTTGCTTCAGGACCCAACAGTGTGTCAACAACCCCTGCACCACCACAACACCACACCCGTTCCAACCAACCGTCACCGGCCGGCGTACTAAAACGCAGCATCACAGCACCCGTACAGGAACCGCACCCCCAGCCGGCAAGCCCCCTTGTTTCACAGGAACCCACCAACCATCACGAGGATGTGTTTTTTCGATATTCCACCCATGAGCACCACACCCCAGGAACGAACGCCCTGGCAGGCGGGTTCTACACTCAACCACCACCACAACCCATGCAGGAAGCGGCCATGATCTCGTTTGCTCCTTAGAAAGGAGGTGATCCAGCCGCACCTTCCGGTACGGCTACCTTGTTACGACTTAGTCCCAATCGCCAGTCCCACCTTCGACAGCTCCCTCCCACAAGGGGTTAGGCCACCGGCTTCGGGTGTTACCAACTTTCGTGACTTGACGGGCGGTGTGTACAAGGCCCGGGAACGTATTCACCGCAGCGTTGCTGATCTGCGATTACTAGCGACTCCAACTTCATGGGGTCGAGTTGCAGACCCCAATCCGAACTGAGACCGGCTTTTTGGGATTAGCTCCACCTCACAGTATCGCAACCCTTTGTACCGGCCATTGTAGCATGCGTGAAGCCCAAGACATAAGGGGCATGATGATTTGACGTCGTCCCCACCTTCCTCCGAGTTGACCCCGGCAGTCTCCCATGAGTCCCCGCCATTACGCGCTGGCAACATGGAACGAGGGTTGCGCTCGTTGCGGGACTTAACCCAACATCTCACGACACGAGCTGACGACAACCATGCACCACCTGTGAACCAGCCCCGAAGGGAAACACCATCTCTGATGCGATCCAGTCCATGTCAAGCCTTGGTAAGGTTCTTCGCGTTGCATCGAATTAATCCGCATGCTCCGCCGCTTGTGCGGGCCCCCGTCAATTCCTTTGAGTTTTAGCCTTGCGGCCGTACTCCCCAGGCGGGGCACTTAATGCGTTAGCTACGGCGCGGAAAACGTGGAATGTCCCCCACACCTAGTGCCCAACGTTTACGGCATGGACTACCAGGGTATCTAATCCTGTTCGCTCCCCATGCTTTCGCTCCTCAGCGTCAGTTAATGCCCAGAGACCTGCCTTCGCCATCGGTGTTCCTCCTGATATCTGCGCATTTCACCGCTACACCAGGAATTCCAGTCTCCCCTACATCACTCAAGTCTGCCCGTACCCACTGCAGAACCAGGGTTGAGCCCTGGCCTTTCACAGCAGACGCGACAAACCGCCTACGAGCTCTTTACGCCCAATAATTCCGGATAACGCTTGCGCCCTACGTATTACCGCGGCTGCTGGCACGTAGTTAGCCGGCGCTTCTTCTGCAGGTACCGTCACTTTCGCTTCTTCCCTACTGAAAGAGGTTTACAACCCGAAGGCCGTCATCCCTCACGCGGCGTCGCTGCATCAGGCTTTCGCCCATTGTGCAATATTCCCCACTGCTGCCTCCCGTAGGAGTCTGGGCCGTGTCTCAGTCCCAGTGTGGCCGGTCACCCTCTCAGGCCGGCTACCCGTCGTCGCCTTGGTGAGCCATTACCTCACCAACAAGCTGATAGGCCGCGAGTCCATCCAAAACCACAAAAGCTTTCCACCACCAACCCATGCGGGCAATGGTCGTATCCGGTATTAGACCCAGTTTCCCAGGCTTATCCCAGAGTCAAGGGCAGGTTACTCACGTGTTACTCACCCGTTCGCCACTAATCCACCCAGCAAGCTAGGCTTCATCGTTCGACTTGCATGTGTTAAGCACGCCGCCAGCGTTCATCCTGAGCCAGGATCAAACTCTCCAAAAAGAAATTCAAAACCCAGCAAACACAATCCACCACAGGGGCGGTGAAATCAGTGATTACCAAAAAAACATTGGTATCAAAAAAAATGACACTATTGAGTTCTCAAACAACAGACTGCTCTGCGATACTCACCGGAGCAATTCCTCCAGGCTTTCCCGCCGCAACCCTTCAATCCTAACCCATCAGCTTTCCCTTTCGCAAATCCGCTCCCCGGCCGGATAAACATCCAACCAGAATTCGAATTCACAAAAACAAACACCAAAGGCACCACAAAAAAGCACCCGAAAATGGTGAATGAAATCAAAGGAATGAGAATCGAAGACCGCCACCAGAACCAGCACAACCGGCCCGGCAACCCGATCTACTCTACACACTTCTGGAGGACTCCGCAAGCCTGCCCCAGACGGTGCCTCAGGGCACCCTGACGGCCTCGCAATGACCCAGTGCCGCTGCGTTCCGCTGGCCCCGTACCGTGGCGCCCCTCGGCCTGAACCCCGCGAGGACCAGCTGTTCCTCGACCCATTCACCCGGCCACGACCACGCCGGCGCCACCTGATGCGCAAAGGGCAGCGGTTCGTCACCTTCACCCGCGAAGAAGCCGATCAGGATTCTTCCTCCGGGAGCGAGCACACGATGCACCTCGGCGAGGACAGCGCGCACGTCCACAGGATCGAGATGATGAGCGAGAACCATGCCAGCACCCCCGCCCACGAGCCGTCCCTCGACGGGAGCCTGCGGACATCGGCCGACTGGAAGGACAGGGCCGGGTACAGGCGTCGTGCGTGCTCCAGGAACTCCGCCGAGAGATCGACGCCCGCGACCTCCACCCCTCGCCGCGCCAGGGCCGCAGTCCAGTGCCCCGGTCCGCAGCCGGCGTCGAGCACAGGACCGTCGCACGTCGCGGCCCACGCCGTGATCGTCTCCAGATCCCGAGGGTCCGCGAGCTCCTCGTCCCCGAAGAGCTCGATGTACAGGCCGGCCACCGCGTCATAGGACGCCGCGACGACCTCACGTCGGTTCGTGCTTCGTTTTCCGCATCGCGCTTTCCTCTCCGTGACGACGTCACCAGGTGCCCGGGCTTAAACAGCTGAGGGCACCGGCGGATGCCGGTGCCCTCAGGAAGCGAAGGAGCTTACTTCTTGGAAGCAGCAGCCTTCAGCTTGGAGCCTGCGGTCAGCTTGACGCTGTGGCCGGCCGGGATCTGAATGGTCTCGCCGGTCTGCGGGTTGCGGCCGGTGCGAGCAGCACGGTCGGTGCGCTCAACGGCGAGCCAGCCCGGGATGGTGATCTTCTCGCCGGCGGCGACGGAAGCTTCGAAAACCTCGAACAGGGCATCCAGCACGTTGTTGACGGAAGCCTGGCTGACGTCAGCCTTCTTGGCAACTTCGGCGACGACGTCGCTACGGTTTTAGCCATGGGTGTCCTCCTGGACGTATCGACTACTTGGAATTACCACGCGGTTCGCGCGGGAACCACTGTTCTGAAACTTACCAGTCCTGACGGCCCAGAGTCGCAAATCCCGCGTGTTTTCGGTGTTTTTGCTCGATCTCACCCGGTTTCCGGTCCAAATCAGACACATCCGGGCGTGGGGGACCCCCGTCCGGCGGTGTCTCAGGAGTCGTAGCGGTAGAAGCCCTCGCCGGTCTTGCGGCCCAGTTTGCCCGCCTCCACGTACTCACGCAGGAGGGTCCGCGGCCCCTCCGCCAGGTGGGTTCTCCTGCGCGTAGTGCTCCTCGATGTCGAGGACCACGTCCAGACCCACTCCGTCCATCATCTGGAACGGGCCCACGGGCATGTGCCAGTTGAGCCGGAACATCGCGTCCACATCCTCGGGGCGGGCCACGCCCTCGGCCACCACGGCGAGGGATTCGCGCTTGATCGCGGCCCATACCCGGTTGAAGATGAACCCCGTGCTCTCCTTGCGGGCCTCGAACGGGTGCACGTCGAACTCCGGCAGCACCCTCAGAAGGGTGTCGAGCACGGCACGGTCGGTCTCGCCGTCGGACATCACGTCGGCCGCATTGGACGCGGGTGGCATGTGTAGAAGTGCAGATTGCAGAATCGCGACTTGTCCCGGATCCGCTCATCCATCAGACGTGAGGCGTACGAGGAGGAGTTCGTGGCGAAGATCGCGTCGTCCGGCGCGAGCCGGTCCACTTCTCCCCAGAGCGGAATTTTGATCTCGAGTCGTTCCGGAACCGCTTCGATGACCAGCCAGGCGTCCTCGAGCGCGTCCGCCAGGCCGTTGGCGGCCACGACGGTGCCCGCTTCACCGGAGCCGCGTTCGGACAGGACTCCGGGCAGGGTCTCGGCGACGTACTGCACGGCGGCTTCCGCCACTGCCTGCTGGGGATCGGAGATCCGGACGGTTCCGCCGCGGGAAGCCATCATCAAGGCGATCCTGCGGCCCAGGGTGCCCCCGCCGATGACCGTGACGGGACGGTTGCGGATCTGATCGAAAGTGAAGTCGTATGCCATGAGTGGTCCTCAGTCCTGCTGTTCGTGAGTGCTGTTCAGGCCGGCCAGGCTGAGAGTGGGGTGCCGAGATCCGCGACCACGCGCGGCGCGGCTGCCTCCCCGGCGGGGTGGAGCTCGACGGCGACGATGCGACCGCCCAGCTCGGAGACGTACGCGACGCCCGCGTCGCCGTCGATCGCCAGGCCGATAGCCTCTCGGAAGCCCCGCGCGAGGATCTCGGGCTCGGCGCCCTTCGCTCCGGGCGCCGGCAACGGGCGCCGGTTGAGGGGTGTTGCCGGCCGGTTCGGCGCCGCGGTCGGTCCAGTAGAGGAATCCGTCATGGATCTCCAGGTCGATCGGTTCCGGCAGGTCCTGCCAGAGAAGCTCGAGGTCGCGCGCGACCGGACGTCCTCGCCCTCCCCAGAGTGAGGCCCGCACGGAAAATCCGGCCGTGTCCACCCTTCGCGGGGCCCTTCTGGGTCCAGTACAAGGAACCGGCTTCCACATCGACCGCCACCCCGACGCACTCCTGGTCCTTGGACCCGTCCGGCGCGTTGATCACCAGGTCCTGCAGATCCGAACCGTCGGTGCGGGCAGAGGAGATCCGGCATCCTCGCGATCGCTCCAGTAGAGGCGACCCGCGCCGTCGGCGCACAGCTGCTTGCCGGTGGTGATCCCACCGGGCTCGACGACGGCGAAAGAACGTCCGTCCGCCAGTGCGGCCCCACTGATCCCACCATTGCGGCTGCCGTAGTCGAGGCCTTCCTCGCCGCTGAGGCCCGGGACACCGATGGAACGCCCATGGTCGTCCAATACACGGTGTCTCCGTCGATCGCGATGCCGTCCGGACAGGGACCGGCCTCCTTCACGAAGGTGGAGAAGGTTTCCTGGCCGGGGACGGACGTGAGAGGAATCCTGATGACGTCTCCCGCCGCGAGGCGTAGGACGAGGAGCGAGTCGAACATGTCGACCTCCATCACTAGTTGCGCTATGCACCATAGCTTACGCCTCTTTTGTTGCGCAGTGCAACAGTTGAGAGGGCGGACGTATCGTGGTTGGCTGACGAAGGAGGCCGCTCCCGCGCGTTGAGGAGGGATGTCCGTGATGATGCATGAGAACCAGCTCGTCCTCAGCGAGGAGGACGCCGCGTTCCTCATCGCCCAGCGGTTTCCGGAGTATCGCGGTCACGTCATTCGCCGGCTCGACACCTCCGGGACGGTCAACGCGATCTTCCGCGTCGGAGAGGAGGCGGCAGCCCGCTTCCCGCTGCTGGCTCATGATGTGAACGGCCCTGACCCGACGCCGGCGCATGAGGCGAGTGCCATGGAGGAGTTCCTCCAGGCGTCGCCCTTCCCCGGTCCACGCCCTCTCGGCATCGCGGAACCGTCGGTGACCTGCCCAGCGGGTGGAGCCTGCAGAGCTGGCTCCCGGGCGTCACCCCCTCGCCGCACAGCCATGAGAGCTCGGACGGCTTCGCCGAAGACCTCGCGGATCTCATCACCGCGCTGAGACTCCACTCCACCGGCGGGAGAACCTTCGCCGGGACGGGACGAGGCGGTGTCCTGCAAGAACACGACGGATGGGTCGAAGAATGCCTCCGGCAGAGCCACGGATTGCTGGACGTCGGGCCGCTCAGGAAGCTATGGGAGCACTTCCGTACCCTGTCGCCGGCCGGCGCCGACGTGATGAACCACGGGGACCTGATTCCGGCGAATATTCTGGTCGACGGCGAACGCCTGAGCGGAGTCCTCGACACCGGCGGATTCGGCCCGGCCGATCCCGCACTCGACCTGGTCGCTGCCTGGCACCTGCTGGATGAACGACGACGCCGGCGCTTACGTGAGCGGCTCGGCGTCGGCGACGAGGAGTGGGAGCGAGGAGCGGGCTGGGCTTTCGAGCAGGCGATCGGCCTCGTCTGGTACTACCGGGAGTCGAATCCGTCGATGGCCGAGCTCGGTCGGTCCACGTTGGGGCGGCTTGTGGGGTGGTAGTAGTTGTGGGTGCTGGGATGCCGGTTAAAGGCGAACAGCCCCCGTGCTCGTGTTGGTGGTGGGGGCTGTTTTTGTTGGTGGTGCAGTGATGGCCCGGGCGTCGTTGCTCGGGCCATCCTGGGTGGTTGTGTCCGGCGGTGTCCTACTCTCCCACACCCTCGCGAGTGCAGTACCATCGGCGCTGGGGTCTTAGCTTCCGGGTTCGGAATGGGACCGGGCGTTTCCCCCACGCTATGACCGCCGTAACTCTTTCAAACTCCCCACCAGGGGTGGGGTTGGTTTGTAAGGGTCACTGGATCGTTTCCGTGACACGCAACACCAACCAGTGGATCCCTTGTGGGGGTGGTGGTGTTGCTTATTCATTATCTGGTTCCTCGGGTCAAACTGGTGGGTTGTTGTTTGGGACCGCATGGTGGACGCGTAGCACAGTTCTTTCACCACACCCGGGGGGTGTGGTGTGTGTCAGGTTGTCGGCTTATTAGT
>NZ_FNSN01000006.1 GCF_900105345.1 Arthrobacter woluwensis | reverse complement strand
GTCAGTTTTTGAAGCCTCGAAGCTATCACCACTCTACCTGCGAAGGGCGTTACGAGACAAGATCTCGATGGACATTGACAACGGCGTTCCGCCTCGGGATCTTGCTGCGCTGTCGGAAGAGGTTGGTGGATCTCGCCAAGGAGATCGAGGCCCTTGAGGCGAAGGAAGCCCAGGAGGACGAGGAAGAGCGTTCCCGGGCAGAGGCAGGGGTGAAGGCTGGTGGCAACAGGTGGGAAGGACCGACTGCTATCTGAGTAGCCCGCCACCTGCTGATGCCAGAGGGCATCATGACGCACCGTTGGCCGGAGATCGCGCCGGAGCTGGACCGGATGGGTATCGACATGGATACCTGGCAGGTCGGCTTGAGCAAGGCGATTACCGCGCAGCGCGAGGATGGCCTGTATGCATGCGGTATCGGTGGGGCGATCATCTCCATCCCCGGCAGGTCGGCAAGACGTTCACCATCGGTGCCCTGATCTTCGCTCTCTGTCAGAGAGACCCTGGGACTCTTGTTCTCTGGACAGCTCACCGAACCAGGACTCACAACGAGACCTTCAAGGCCATGGAGTCCATGGCGAAGCGTAAGCGGATCGCCCCGTTCATCAAGGCGATCCGCAAGACCAATGGTGAGCAGGAGATCGAGTTCACCAACGGGTCGCGGATCCTGTTCGGTGCCCGTGAGGCTGGCTTCGGGCGTGGCTTCGCGGAGGTGGACATCATCGTCCTGGATGAGGCTCAGATTCTCACCGAGAAGGCGATGGAAGACATGGTGCCGGCGACGAACGCCGCCGCGAACGGTCTGGTCATCCTGATCGGCACCCCGCCGCGTCCGATTGACCCGGGCGAGGTGTTCAGCGGCCGCCGTTCCGCCAAGCTGCACGACGACGACCCCGACACCCTCTATGTCGAGTTCTCCGCTGACCCGCACGCCAACCCGGACGACGAATCCCAGTGGGCGAAAGCCAACCCATCCTTCCCTCACCGTGTGAAGCGTGCCGCGATCCTGCGGATGCGGAAGCTCTTGGGGAACGTCGAATCGTTCCTCCGTGAGGGCCTTGGTATCTGGGATGAGCGGACGACGGTCAAGACGGCCTTCTCTCCGGGCCTGTGGGCCAAGTGCAAGGGCACTAAGCCTGAGGGTGGCCGGAAGGTCTTCGGGGTGAAGTTCTCCCCGGACGGCGCGACCGTGGCTCTCTCCGGTGCTCTGCGTCCGGACGACCCGGACGCGCCGATTTTCGTGGAGGCGATCAAGTCCATGTCGGCGTCTGAGTCCACTGCCTGGCTCGTTGACTTCCTGGTCGAGCGGAAGGACGAGGCCGCGCAGATCGTCATCGACGGTCGCTCCGGGGTCGGGTTCCTCGTGAACGCGCTTCGCCAGGAGAAAGTGCCGGCCAAGGCCATCCTGACCCCGAACACCGAGGAAGTCATCGCCGCGCACTCCATGTTCGAACGTGGCGTGATCGAAGGCGGCCTCGAGCACTCTGGCGAGAGTGAACTGACCACACAGGCTGAGGCGGCCATCAAGCGCAAGATCGGCAAAGCTGGCGGCTTCGGCTGGGACTCCCCCGCCGACGGGACCAGCGTCGCCCTACTGGACGCCGCCACCCTGGCGTACTGGGGCGCAAAGACCACGAAACGACGGCCTGGCCGGAAGGGAGGGTTCCTATGAGTTGGGGCTACCAGGATCTTTCCAAACTGACGGTCGAAGGGCTCGGCGATGATGAGCTGAGGATCGCCCGGAAGCTGTTTGCTACGTGGGCGGCCCGCCTGCCGAAGACGCTGCGCCGGTCCCAGTACGCGGATGCTGAGAACCCGTTCAAGGACCTCGGCATCGCTCTGCCGCCTCAGCTTCGGAACGCGAAGTTCTATCTGTCCTGGGCAGCCATGGCGGTTCGTAGGCCTTCCCTGCGGGTGCAGTTTGATGGCCTTCATCTTCCTGGTTCTGAGGACCCGTTCGATCTTGGCGAGGTGTTGAAGGCCAACAACTTCGGGCTCGAGTTCCAGCAGGCCGTGACCGGCGCGAATAAGCATTCGGTGTCGTTCATGACCGTTGCTAAGGGTACTGATGGTGAAGCGCCTGCCCAGATCATTGGGCATTCCGCAGAGTCTGCTGCTGGCATCTGGGACAGGCGTAAGCGTCGAATGTCGGCGCTCCTGACCATCACTGACGTCGATCAGCTCAGCAACCCTACCGAGTTCGTCCTGTGGCTCGAAGACTCAGTGATCACGTGCAAGCTTGATGATGGCAAGTGGAAGTCGAACAAGGAAAAACATTCGATTGGGCGCGTCCTTGCCGTTGCCATCCGTAACGATCCGCAAGGCAATGCACCGTTCGGTCGATCCCGCCTGACGAATTCCGTGATGGCCCTGAACGACATGGCAGTTCGTGCGTTCGTTCGTATGGAAGGCAACGCCGAGTTCTACTCGACCCCGCAGCTCGCGATCTTGGGCATTGCGGAGGATGCCTTCAGCGGTTCGGTGGAAGAGGCCAAATTCAAGCTCGCTATGGCCCGTCTGCTTGCCCTGACGAAGGACGAGGACGGGGATATCCCGCAGCTCAAACAGCTGCAGCAGGCGACGATGACACCTCACAGCGACATGCTCCGGACAGTTGCGATGGCGTTCAGCGGCGAGACTGGCTTGTCACCATCTTCTCTCGGCGTGCTTCATGATCAGCCGTCCAGCGCCGAGGCGATCCGTGCGGCAGAGCATGAGCTACTGATCGACATCATGTGGCAGAACCAGTACGTGCTTGCCCCTGCTGTCGAAGAGATCGCCGGGTTGGCTTACATGGTCAAGGAGGACGAGACGAGCCTCCCGGACGAGTTCTGGAAGCTCTCGGCACGGTTCCGTAATCCGGAGTTCCGCTCGATGTCGGCTGAGGCTGATGCCCTCACGAAGCTCGCCCCTGTGCTTCCTCAGATCATCCAGTACCCGACTCTTGCTGGCCGGGTCTTCACCGATGACGAGGTGGACAGCCTGCGCCAGGAGGCCCAGAAGGGAATGGTCTCAGACTTCATCAACCGCGTGGCCGGTCAAAGCGCGGTTACTCCTGAGGTTGCCGCTGAGGTCGCCAAGGGGGCCGACAACCAGCAAGGCAGAGCATCTATTTCAGGGGGGGGCAAGTAGTGCACTAGAGGACGCCCAGGTGCTGAAGGCAAAGGCTGACGCACTCGGTGTTCTGCGTCGCGCCGGTGTTGAGGCATCGTCTGCTGCCTCCCTTGCGGGGCTACCCGATGTGCAGTTCATGCCAGGTTCCCCGATCACGATTCGTGAGCCGGGTACCTGACATCTTCGAGGAGGGCTCTTGTGATTCCTCTCGCCATGGTCAATGGCTACTCGTTGCTCCTTAGTGAGCTTTCGACCCGGGCTCTTGTTGACCTGCAGCGCACTATCGGCCCGGTCCTTGACGCGTCGCCTGAGGTGAAGCAGCGGACCATGCGGGACCTGTTGCCGGTGCTGGGTGACCAGTACGCGGGGATGACGTCGCTGATCTCGGCGCAATTCTTCACGGAGCTGCAACAGGTCCTTGAGGTCCGTAACCCTGTGGACGCGCAGAGCCTCGCCGGCGCGGGTAGTGACCGGTGGAGTTCGTTGGCTGGTTGGGCTTCCCGCCCTGCTGTGTTCGAGCAGGGCGGTAACGCGTTGATGTTCTCGCTCCTGTCCGGTGGGCTGACACGGATTCTTACGTCGATGGCGGCTGACACGATGATCGGCAACGCCGAGGCGCAGGGCGGCATGGGTTACCAGCGCGTCCCCAAGCCGGGTTGCTGCGCGTTCTGCGGGATGCTCGCCTCCCGCGGTGCCGCCTACACCTCCCGGGACTCTGCCGGGACTGTGGTGGGCCGTGGCGTGCCGTTGGAGAAGACCAAGGGCCGCCGTGGCGGGCAGGGCAGGGGCATCAACCCCCGGGGCTCCCGTCGCCTGGGCGAGTCCTTCCACGACCACTGCCGCTGCGCCGTCGTCGCGGTCACACCTCAGAACGCGGTGCAGATGCAGGCCGACGCGGACCGCTACCTGGATACCTACCGCAAGGGCTACGAGCAGGCCCAGGACGGCAAGATCTGGGTCCCTGCCCAACGTACACAGGACGGCTCCCGTTCCGGCACCGGCCACTGGGAAACCCCCATTGGTGAGAAGTCCTCTCCCAAGGACCGGACCAGCCAGGTCCTTCAGTACATGCGCGCCGAACTCGGCGTGAAGTGACTTCCACGGTTCTCCCGTGAAGCGGTACGCGCCCGTCTGCGCGGTTTTCACCCTCTATGCCCGTACGGGGCCTAAACGGAAAGTGAGGTGCCGCCTTGGGCGACACGAACAACACCGCACCAGCGGGAGAATCCACCGAGCCCCTGCCCCAGCCCGAGCCGAAGGCATTCGTCCCGCCTGCCACGCAGGAGGACCTTGACCGGATCGTGGGCCAGCGTCTGGCTCGTGAACGCGACAAGTACGCGGACTACGAGGAACTGAAGGCCAAGGCTGAACAGTTCACGAAGCTCGAGGAAGCGAACAAGACCGAACTGCAGAAGGCTACCGAGCGGGCTGAACAGCTCGCCAAGGAGAACGCCACTCTTCAGGCGACCGCACTGCGCGCCTCTGTGGCAGCCGCTAAGGGCGTCCCGGAGAACCTTCTGAGCGGTGGAACCAGGGAAGAGATTGAAGCCGCCGCTGACGCGCTTCTGGCCTTCCGTGGGACCAAGCAGACCGCACCTGTCGTCCCCGCCCAGGGGAAGACCCCATCCAAGATCACCGACGACCCGACCCGGGAGACGGCTCGGAAGCTCTTCGGCAACAACTAACCCCACCTGGAGGTAAATCATGGCCGTTTTCACGACCACCGACGCCAAGGTGATGCTCCCCAAGAACATCGCTGACGGCATTGTCACGGAAGCCCGTACGGGCTCGACCGTTGGCCAGCTCTCCGCCCGCGAACCTCAGCGGTTCGGCGAGACGGAGTACATCATCTTCAACGACTTCCCGAAGGCGGAGTTCGTGGAGGAGGGAGCCCAGAAGGGTTCCACCACGGGCGGCTTCACCTCCGTGAAATCCACCCCGAAGAAGGCGCAGGTCACTCTCCGTTTCAATCAGGAAGTCCAGTGGGCAGACGAGGATTACCAGCTTGGCATCCTGTCCGAGCTGGCCACTGCGGGCAGTAAGGCACTGTCCCGAGGTCTTGATCTGGGCCTGTACCACCGCATCAACCCGCTCACGGGCACCGTGATCTCGAGCTGGTCGAACTACCTGAACGCCACCACGAAGCGCGTGGAGATCACCGCGTCCTCGGAGGCAGATCAGGACATTCGTGCCGCTGTCGGTCTGCTGGTGAACTCCCCGACTAACTGGGGTGTCAACGGCATCGCCCTCGACCCGAAGATGGCCTGGGCCCTGGCGAACTTGCAGAGCAAGAACGCCGACGGCTCCCCCTCAGGTGTGCAGCGTTACCCGAACCTCGGCTTCGGCACCAACGTCACCGACTTCCTCGGCGTCCCGGCAGCGACGGGCAACACCGTCTCCGGCACCCCGGAAGCGGCCGACACGAAGCTGCGCGCCATCGTTGGCGACTTCCAGAACGGCATCCGCTGGGGCGTTCAGCGTGAACTCCCGGTCGAGCTGATCCGTTACGGCGACCCGGACGGCCAGGGCGACCTCATGCGAAACAACCAGATCGCTCTCCGCCTCGAGATCGTCTACGGCTGGTACGTCTTCACGGACCGCTTCGCCGTCGTGGAAGACAAGGTGACCCCGTGAGCCGCCGGATGATCGACACCTACACCGGATCCACCGTCGTCGTTGACGACGAGCTGGCCGAGTCCCTGGGTTCCCAGTACGTCCCGGAGGACGAGTACGAGGCCCCGGCGGGGCGCAAGCCGGCAGCCCGGAAGGCTGCGACCGGGCGAGCCGCCAAGGCCAAGGAACCCGAAGGCCATGGCGAGGGCGAGAAGTCCGAGGACGAGTAAGGAGGTCGGGCCATGGCTGATGTGACACCGTTTCCGTTCGCCACTGTGGAGGAACTGAAGCAGCGGTGGCCCGACTTCCCTACCGGGGGTGAAGCAGCGGCGACGGTTGCCCTTGAGGATGCGTCCCAATTCATCTTGGACGTCTGCTCAGGGGCCGCCAACGCCAGCGCTTCGACCCGTCGCCGGGTCGTCTGCTCCGTCGTTCGCCGCGCAATGGGCACCCCCGACGGCGGCGAGGGCATGGAGTCTATGACTCAGGGGGCAGGGCCATTCCAGCAGACCTGGAAGATCTCGAACCCTGACGGTAACTACTACCTGAACAAGCAGGAGAAGATCGCGCTCGGCTGCGGGAAGTCCAAGGCTTTCGGGGTGCAGATCGCATTCCGCCCGGAAGGACGCCATCTGCCCTGGTGCAGTCTGAACTTCGGGGCAATGTACTGCTCCTGCGGGACAGACATCGCCGGGGAACCGATCTACGAAGGCGGGACACCATGAAATTCCCCTCCCCCTACACGGTCGGTCACCAGGAGCGCATTGCGGGGGGCGAGGATCCTATGGGTGATCCGCTCCCGGAGCACTGGGAGGACCGCCCTGATCAGAAGGTCATGGGCTGGGCAACACCCGGTTCAGACGTGGAGATCCGCCCCACAGGCTCCGGAGTCGACCGGGATCTGGACCTCTATAGCCCCACCGGGTTCACGAAGCCCCAGGACAAGGTCATCATCGACGGCGTTGAGTTCTTCGCTGTCGGGTGGCCCGAGGACTACAACCACGGGCCTTGGCGATGGGCACCGGGTTACCGGATCAACCTCAAGCGGGTGGAGGGCTGATGGCAATCAGGGTGAAGCTCAACCAGCGAGGGTTCCGCGAACTTCGCAACGCACCACCTGTAGTCGCTTTCCTCGAGTCCCAGGCGGAACGCGTCGCGAATGCAGCCGGCCCAGGGTTCGAGACCGACACCCATACAGGTGGTGCCCGTGCTCGTGTTGCCATCTACCCCGACACCGAAGAGGCGTACCGGGCTGAGGCGAAGTACGGTGCGCTGTCGAAGGCGGTGGGTAGTGGCTAACCAAGTTGTCCTGTTCGGCAATGCCATGGCAGCGGCCCGGCTATGGCTGATCGCGAGGATCCCTGGCCTGACCGTCGTCGGTACTGAACCGAATCCTCGTCCGGACCAGTTCGTTCTCATCAGTGATGCTGGTGGCCGGCAGTTCTCGCCGATCCATGAGAAGGCGTTCCTCATGGTCGATACGTGGGGGCCGACGAAGAACGTTGCTAAGGCCAAGGCGCAGCTCGTCCGGGCGCACCTGTCGGCCCTGAGCAATGACACCATCACTGTCCCGGCCAGTGCCGATTCCCAAGCAATGGATGTCGTCATCTACTGGGCCCACCCCATGGGTGGGCTCGTGGATATTCCTGACCCGGACGCCAAGATCCCGCGCTACCGGCAGAACTTCGAACTCGCTGTTCGTGGGACGCCGATCTAACCCCATCCAACCCTTGCAAGCCCTGCCACCTGGCGGGGCTTTTTTCATGCCCCCAGGAGGGACAACATGGCACTCACTGCCGGCAATGTGCGCGTCGCGGTCACCGGAACGATCTCGTCCGGCCCGCTCGGAACCGCACTCCCCACTGACACCACGACCGCCCTGAACGCCGCCCTCAAGGATCTCGGCTATGCCTCCGAGGACGGCATCACCCAGGCGATCAGCACCGACCAGACCGACATCAAGGCCTGGCAGAACGGTGACGTGGTCCGGAAGATCCAGACCAGCCACGACCTGACCTACCAGTTCACCATGATCGAGACGTCCGCAGAGGTCCTGAAGGTCTACTACGCGGACCCCACGGCCACCGCTTCGGCGATCAAGATCAAGGGCACTCAGACCGATCACCTGGTCTGGGTCATCGAGGTCCGTGATGGTGCCAAGACCATCCGCATCTGCCTCCCGGACGCACAGGTCACCGAACGCGGCGACGTCTCCCTCAAGGGTGACGAGGCCATCGGCTACGACGTCACCCTGACCGCCTACCCGGACTCCACCGGCACCAAGGCCTACATCTACATGGCCTGATCCCAACCCCTGTGGGGCGCGTGTTGCGGGACCGCGCCCCACAGGTCACCACCAGTCCCGCAACCCCTACCAAGTTCTCTGCCCGCAGGAGGCACCCATGTCTGAAATCAAGATCACCGACGACACCACCACCATCCCGGAAGGTGTCAAGAAGCCCCAGGATCGCAAGCCCAGGGTCAACAAGGACGGCACAAAGACCGTCACTGTGCATGGTCAGGAGTACACCATCGCGGCCGACGCACTCGATGACTTCGAACTTCTCGACGACCTGGACTCCCTCGATGAGGGTGAGGTGCAGCGGCTCCCCCGGATCCTGCGCCGGCTGCTTGGCAAGGAGTCATTCAAAACGGCGCTCGAATCGGTTAGGGACCCCGAGACGGGGCGGGTCTCCGTGGAAGCTGGCAGTGAACTGGTCCAGGACCTCATCAAGGAACTGGCCCCAAACTCCTAACGCTCGCCGCTCTCCTTCGGGAGTTCGGCGGGCAGTTGCGGGCCGACTTCTTGCGATACTACGGGCTCCGTCTCACCCGCACCGGCAGGGTTCCCGGCTTCCACCTCTGGGAGGTTGCCGATTTCGCTGAACATCTCCCTGACGATTCGGCGACCAAGCGGGCGCTCGGACAAGGCTGGACGCTTCTCGAACAACTTACTGCCTTGATAGCAGACCGCTTGGCAGTCCTGGCATGGCAGAAGACCGCTGACGGGCAGAAGGGCAAACGCCCACCCAAGCCCATTCCGCGCCCAGGGTTCGAGGACAAGACCACCACGACGTTCAAGGGCAAACCCATGAGCCTCGAACAGGCCGAGAAGTGGAAACAGGCTCGGCGTGCACCGCAACCCCCACCGGGGAAGGTTGCTCACACCACCAAGGCCGGCGTGGTCAAGTTCGTCACCGAACGACAAGTCGCCTATTACAACAGAAACCGCTAGCCCCTGCACCGTCCTGGTGCGGGGGCTAGCCGCATTCCAGGAGGCCCCATGTCTGAACTGGCGACCGCCTATGTCAACATCGTCGCCTCCTCCAAGGGCCTTGGCAAGAGCATCGTCAACGACCTAACTGGGGCAGCAGACGCGGGCAGCGCGGCCGCTGGCAAGCGCGGCGGAAGCTCGTTCGGCGCTGCATTCGCCGGTATCGCCGGCAAGGTCCTCGCCGTCGCTGGACCTGCAATGGTTGCAGGGCTGGCAGTCAAAGGCGGGATCTCTCGAGCACTGAACATCGAGGACGCGCAGGCCAAACTCACCGGGCTGGGCCACTCCACCCAGTCGGTAACGAAGATCATGAACAATGCCATGGCCGCAGTGAAGGGCACGGCGTTCGGCATGGGTGACGCGGCCACCGTGGCTGCTGGCGTGGTCGCTGCTGGGGTGAAACCCGGCCAAGACCTTGAACGGACCCTGAAGCTCGTGGGCGACTCGGCCACCATTGCGGGTGTCGGCATGGGTGAGATGGGAGCGATCTTCAACAAGGTCGCCGCGTCGAACAAGATCCAGGGCGATGTCATCGCCCAGCTGAACGACGCTGGCATTCCGATTGTCCAGCTCTTGGGCAAGGAACTGGGTAAGACCTCCGACGAGGTGTACGACCTCGCCTCCAAGGGCAAGATCGACTTCGCGACCTTCCAAAACGCCATGGAGAAGGGCCTCGGCGGTGCAGCCCTGAAGTCCGGAGAGACCTTCCGTGGCTCGATGGCGAACCTCAAAGCAGCCCTCGGACGCGTCGGCGAAACCGTCATGCTCCCTTTCTTGAGCGCAGCCAAGGACGGGATGAACGGGCTTATTCCGATCATCGATGGCGTAAACAAGAAGCTCAAGCCAGTCTTCGCAAACGTCATGAAGGGCTACGACGCCCTGATTGGCGGCTGGCAGAACGCAAATGCTCAGGTCAATGCCACCGGTTTTGTGGGAACGTTCCTCCGAATCGGCGCGGGAGCACGCAAGGCGTTCGACGAAGTCAAGGGTGGGATCACGGCGATGGTCGCCGCCTACCAAGCGGGCGGCTCAGATGTGACGTCAACCGGGTTCGCTGGGGTGCTCGAGCGCGTCGGCCTTTTTGCGCGTAGCGCTGTCGGATCAGTCCAGGCCTTCTTCGCTGCCTTCAAGGCAGGTGGAGATGACGTCACGTCGTCCGGGTTCTCCGGGTTCATGGAGCGCCTTGGACTCGCGGCGGCATCGGCAGTGGCCTTCGTGCGTGAGAACGCCTCCGCGTTCAAGGCAGTTGCGGCAGCAATTGGCGCTAGCGCGATAGCTTTCAAAGTCCTCACAACCGCAACTTCGGTGTACACCGCGGTGACTAAGGGGGCAGCAATTGCAGCGGCCCTCTTCACGAAGGTCCTGAAAACCAATCCGTTCGTCACTATTCTGTCTGCCCTCGTTGGCGTCGGGACGGCACTGGCATACTTCTTCACCCAAACCGATGCTGGACGTGCGTTGTGGGCACAGATTTCGGCTCAGTTCCAGGCCTTCTCGCCCGTAATCAGCGCATTGGCGACTGCTTTCCAGCCTCTTGGGGCGGCATTCGCTCAACTGGGCGCGCAACTGGCATCGCAGCTGGCTCCCGTACTCGCACAGCTCGTTTCGACCCTGCTACCGGCGGTCGTCCAGATCTTCCAAGTTATCGGCCCGGCGGTGATGCAGGTTCTTGCTGCTCTGATGCCGCTGGTGTCAGCTCTGGTATCGGCGCTTGTTCCGGTGATCACGATGTTGGTTTCAACGGTCCTGCCGCCCGTGATCTCGCTGTTCACGGCGATCGTGTCCGCGATAACCCCACTGATCAATATCCTCTTGGCCGTTTTGATCCCCGTCATCCAGGCCCTCATGCCGGTAGTGACGACGGTGTTCGGCGCGATAGCCAACGTCATCACATCGGTCATGCAGATCGTTCAGGGTGTGATCCAGGTAGTCACTGGCATCATCTCGGGCAACTGGTCCCAGGTGTGGCAAGGGATCCAGAACATTTTCAAGGGCATCTGGAACACCATCGGGTCCATCGTCACGGGTGCTATCAGCATTGTCCGGACCGTGATTAGTAGTGGCCTTTCACTGATCGGGTCGCTGTGGTCTTCAGCCTGGAACGGCATCAAGTCGTTCTTCACCGGGCTCTGGTCGAACATCACGGGTGCGATCTCGTCCGGGATCAACAACGTGGTCTCGTTCTTCCGTGACCTCCCTGGCAAGATCCTCGGCGCGCTCTCCGGTCTGACGGGCTCCCTCGTCCAGATCGGTCGAGACATGATCCAGGGTCTTCTCAACGGTGCCGGCAGCCTCCTGTCCAGCATTGGCAGCTTCTTCCTCAACCAGCTCCCCGGCTGGATCGTCGGGCCGTTCAAAGCGGCCCTGGGGATCCACTCACCGTCGCGAGTGTTCCGGCAGTTCGGTGAGTTCATCGTTCAGGGCCTTGCCGGTGGGGTGAAGAAGGCCGGGCCGCAGGCAACGGCAGCCATTACCGCTGTGGCACGGAAGGTCACCTCTGAGGCCACGAAGCACTTCACAAAGGCTGACCAGCTCCGCAAGGCCGCCTCGTCGCTGATGAGCCGTGCCGCTCAGGTCTCCGGGGTGAAGGCCCCGACCCTGGGGAAGGACGCGAAGGCTAACGCGAAGAAGATGACCGCCTACTACGCGGCGATCTCGAAGCGGAATAAGCAGGTCGCGTCCCTGGTCGCTCAGGGCCGGCAGAAGCTTGCCGAGGCCAACCGGGAAACGTCTCTGGGGCGGACGTTGGATGCGACGTCGCGGATGATCAGCGCCAGCAACGCGCAGATCTCCAAACTCACCACCCAGCGCGCCAGCATCGCGTCCCGTCTGAAGACAGCGCAGAAGAGCCTTTCGGATGCGGTCAAGACCCGGGACAAGGCGGCCAGTGACGCGGCTGAGAAGTTCCGGGACGAGTTCAACCTGGGGGACCTTGCCGGGCGTAGCGCTCAGGGCATTGTGGCGGCTGCGAAGAAGACCGTAGGCAGCGTCCAAGGGTTCAAGGGCCAACTCGACAAGCTGCGGTCCATGGGCCTTGATTCCAGTCTGCTCGCGCAGATCGGTGAGCTTGGCACCGGTAAGGGCGGCTCCATCGCTAAGTCCCTCATCGCCGGGGGCAAGGGTCTTGTCGGTCAGCTCAACGGGCAGTGGAAACAGCTCGGTTCGGTGTCCCAGTCCGCGGGCATGTCGTTGGCGAATGGGATGTACGGGGCGGGGATCGCCGCGCAGCAGGGTCTTGTGAACGGGCTGTCCGGGAACCTCAAGGCCGTGGATGCGGCGATCAAGAAGGTCACCGACCGGATGACCTCGCAGGTGAAGAAGAACCTCGGGATCCACTCACCGTCGCGGGTGTTCCGGTATGAGGTCGGGCGGCAGGTCCCTGCTGGCCTGGCGCTTGGTGTCCGGGACGGTACGGGGCTGGTGTCCCGTGCTGTGGATTCCCTGGTGCAGATCCCCAGCGCCGTCGCTTCCCAGCCCTACCGGCCAGCCTCCTACGTGCCCGCTCCTGGAAGTCACGGACGGTGGGCCGATGGGCGGACCCCCGTGAAGATCGACATCCACGAAACCGCAAACCCGCGCGCTACCGCTCTTGAGACGGCGCGTCGATTGGAGGGTCTGTGACCGACATCGTAACGGCCACCATCGGCGGGCGAACGTTCGGCGGGTCAGGGCTCTACCTTGACCCGGCGGACACCGTCGGCGGGGTCCTCACAGCACCCATCGAAGGATGGGGTAACCCGGGAACACGCGGGGACGTGAACCCGTGGCCCGACCGCGACGGGGCCTGGTCTGACCCGGCCTACTACGACGGCGCGAACTACGTCCTCCGGGGCGTCCTCGTGGTCCCGTCGTTCGCCCGTGCGGCGCTCGTGCGGGACCAGTTCGTCGCCGCCCTGCCCATGAAGGTCTACAAGCCCCTGATCGTCGCTGAAGCGGAACTGACCCGGTACGCGATGGTCCGTGTCGTGGGAACGCCGGAGGTGGTGTGGGACGGGGTCGAGACGATCAGCGTGAACGTGCAGTTCGTCGCCACGGACCACCGCCGATTCGCCGGGACCGGACCGAACGACATCAGCGGCTCCGGGGTCGCCAGGCTCCCCATCACCGATGGGGGCCTGGTCATCCCGCCCACCACTGTCGCGGACACCAACTGGTCCAACAACCCGTCCTTCGAGGTAGACACCTCTGGCTGGGTCGGTGTCGGTGGAGCCCTGACGCGGGAGACCGTATCCCCTCCGGCGTGGATCGTCGGCACGGCCTGGGGCAGACTCACCACCGGTTCCGGGGCAACCCGACCCGGCGTCCTGGCCGCATCATCCACGGACCAGCGGGTGAACCTCTCCCCCGGGGACTGGGCGGCGGTGTCGATGCTGATGGCCAACGATTCCGGCTACACCAGCCAGATCGGGATCCGCTTCTTCGACTCCACCAACACCCGTATCAGTGAGTCCATGAGCGCCCCCACCAACAACACCGGGGGCAGGGTCACACACTCGGCACAGGCCCCGGCAGGCACAATCTACGCCCAGCCAGTGCCCTACCTGTACAACGGCGGAACCGTCATCCCCTCCGGCGTGAAGCTGGACTTCGACGCCGTCAAGATCAGCGCCGCTGCTACCCAGTCCGCTGCGGTCGCCTTTGCCGGGGACTACTTCGATGGCGGCTCCGCACCCTCCGGCGGGTACACGTTCCGGTACACGTCCACAGCGGGAAAGAGCACCTCGGAGAAGGTTCAGCTCGCCGGTTTGACCGTGCCGTTCGCGATCACCGCGACCGTGACGAACAACGCCGTCACGGTCGGATCCTCCGGCACCGGGACTCCCCGGGTCGTGGTGACCATCGCCGCCGTGAACACGCATCTGACCAACCCTCAGATCACCGATGACCTCGGCAACCGCATGACGTTCAACCTCGTCCTGACCGTGGGGCAGTTCCTCGTGATCGACCTGGACAAGAAAACGATCCTGCTGAACGGCACCGCCTCACGGCGCACCGCCCTACGAGGATCGTGGATCAACCCCCGCCCGGGCATGACCCTCACCTTCAACGCTGAGGGGTTCCTCTCCACCAACCAGGCCACCGCCACCGTGGCCTGGACTGACACCTGGAATTAGGAGGGCCTACTGTGCCTCTTGACGCAATCGACCCCAGCTTCATCAACGCGCCCTCCCCCGCTGGCCCTCCCCTCTACACGGGAGAGTCCCTGCGCCGTGACATCGGCGGGCTCCTGGCCCCCGGTGCCGCGGTGGGGACCAGCCGCAGCGGTGTCCTTGACGCCCGCGCCCTGGCGATCACCCTCTCGGGCAACAATGTCCTGGCAACGGCAGGGCCGGCAGCGGTCGCGTCCAGTACGGGAGCGTACCTCACCGGACTGGCCACTTCAGCCACCGTTGACCCCCTGGTCGCAGCGGATGCGAACAACCCCCGCCGTGACCGGGTGATCCTTCAGGTCTGGGACCCCAGCAACCCGCAGAATGACGGCACCAGCGGCGGGACGAACCGTAAGGGTGTCGTCCGGATACTCACCGGGGACCCGGACCCGCTCGCCACCACGGGCGGCGGGGTGAAGCCCGAACCAGGTCTGGCCCTGACTCTGGCGTTCATCGACGTCCCCAAGGCCGGAAGCGGCTCCCCCGTGGTAACCGATCAGCGGCCAATCACCGCAGCAGCGGGAGCACCGATCCCGGTCAACAGCCTGGCCGAGGCCCGCGCCCTGCCCAAGGTGCGCGGCCTGCAGAGGCTCCGCATGGACCTTCCCGGGTTCCCCACGCAGGTCTACAACGGCACCGTCTGGACCCATGTCGGACCGTGGAAGCGCACCACCTTCACCGTCAATTCCACGAACATCCCCACCTCGGCCAGTGATGGCACCGGCTCCCGTGCCGTGGCGACCATGTCGATGAACGCGGAAGCCTACGACCGGCGCATGAAGGTCTTCGTCCAGACCAGCGTGAACTCGGGTGCCATCGCCTCCGGGATCAGCCGGTGGGATGTGTGCGCATCCCTCATGCAGTCCCAGGCATCCAACGCCCAGACCCGCTCCCCGCTGTGCTGGACAGCCCCCGGCAACTACCTGATGAGCAGCTACATCGAAACCGAAGAGATCATCGTCCCGGCAAACTCCCTGCCCATCCCGCGCTTCTGGGTGGACAAGGTCACCGGCAACGTCTTCACGGGCGTGTCCGTGGATCCGAAGATCACGAAGTTCTGGGTTGAGGAATGCCCCGCTGACGAAGCCTAGGAGGTGCCGTGAGGTTCATCATCTGTGACCTGATCACCGGCACCGTCCTAGACGAAGCGCCCCTGGTCATCGCGGAGGACCTGACCCGCCAGCTCAAGGGCGTGGGCGAGGGCAAGTTCTTCGCCCCGTTCTTCGACGGGGAAGGCCGCCTCTACAAGAGCCGGTACTGGGAGAAGCTGATCGTTCCGTGGAAGTCCCTCATCCTCGTCACCGACGAGGATGGCCGGATCATCTGGCACGGGATCCCCAACAGCACCGCCACACCAGGTATCAACGGTCAGGAAATCCCCTGCAGGACCGTGGAGGAATACCTTCTGCGCCGGTACATGCCCACCGCCGAGTTCCTTGACGTCGACCAGGCCAACATCTTCGCCGCCATGATCAACGCCGCGAACGTCAACGGCATCGGCCTCGAGGTGGACGCCCCACTGACGGGGGTGATCTTGGAACGCCTCTATCAGGACGCGGAGAACACCAGGATCGGGGACCGTCTCACGGAACTGTCCAACGCTTCCCCCGGCTTCGACTGGATGATTGATATCCAATGGGCCGACGCCGCCCAGTCGCGGGTGCGGAAGATCGCACGGATGCGCCCCACCATGGGCAACCGCACCACCACCCCGGAGCACGCGTTCATCTCCGGGGTGAACATCACCGACGCCACCCCAGAGACCCGGTGGGGCCAGGGAGACGCCGCGACCCTCGTCACCGCAGTCGGCGACGGTGAAGGCGAATCCCGGCTGATCTCCGCACCCGGGATCGACACCATCCGGGAAGCCGCTGGATGGCCACGCCTGGAAGAACGCCGCAACTTCTCCGGCGTGGACAGCGAAGAAACCATCGCCGCCCACATGGCCCGCATGAAGCAAGCGTTCTTCGGCGGCCAGACCCTCGTGACTCTTGAAGCGAAGATCCCCGGCGACGGGGACTACTACACCGGGCCGGCGGACCTGACCCTGGGCGATACCGCACAGGTCAACGTCCGCGTCGGGCAAGACCCCGTCGACCTGGACGAGTTCGCCATCGAGCTTGATGCTGTCTGGCCTGTCATCGGGTACTCCCTGAGCCAGGACATGAAGACCTGGAAGCCGACCCTTGCCGACCTGACAGGAGGTGACATTGGTGCCAGTGGATAACAGCTTCATCCCCCGCCCCTTCGGTGTCACCGATGCGCGGAACCGGGTCGATGAGCTGGCACGGAAGCAGCAGGCCCTTGACGGGGCCAACCGGAACAGCTCATCCACCATCCCGCCAGGTGGCACACTCCGCGTCGAAGGCGGCGTCCTCGTCCCCGGCGGGCAGATCAGCGTGACCGGGGGCGGCAACATCTCCACCACCGCCGACGGCATCGACCGCTATACCAACCAGCCAATCAAGGTCAGCACCAGTCTGGGCAACCGGGAAGTGATCGAACCCTGGACGGGCCTGCCGGTGCTGCGGCCCGGGATCTGGCTAGCGAATACTTCCTACCAGACCGACCCCGCCAACATGGCATCTTTGACGTCACGCTACGGCGACAACATCGAAATCCAGTCCCTGAACTACACCGACAGCGAAGGTAGGCGTTGGCGTTCAGCGGCGAACATCGACCCGGCAGGAGCGAGCCTGTACTGGAGCCGTCAAGACGGCGACCCGGCAAGCCCCTCCACCGGGGGAACGTCCCAATCCGGAGGCCTGTCGGTCAGCCTGGATTCTGCACTGTCCGTGGCAACCTACGTGCGCAACGCAGCACCGGACGACCCAGCGGTCATCCACACCAACACAGCGCTCAGCATGCGCCCCTGGGGCGGGCAGATGGGCCCACCGGACGGTCTCCAGATCCGGTACGAGCAGAGCGACTACAACGGCACCTACATCAACAAGGGCCTGTTCAAGTTCGACAAAGACGGCCTGATGACCCTCCACAGTGAGAAGGGTGCCAACAAGGTAGACGTCATCCACACTGGTGACGGCGTGCTGACCCTGAAGGGCAGCAACAGCGTCAACGTGGTGGGGACCTTCACTGTCAACGGCTCACCCGTGGGCGGGGCCGTGACGAGTGTGGCCGGTAGGACCGGTGACGTCGTGCTCGCCGGCACGGACATCCCGGCAGCGACCACGAGCGCGCCGGGTGCGATGTCAGCGGCGGACAAGGCGAAACTCAACGGCCTCGGCACCGAGTCGATCGTTAGCGCGCTCAGCCCTGCGGGATGGAACGTTGGCGGGTCCATTTTCGTCGAGCCACTCGCTGGCGAAACGAAGATCACGATCGCGCTGGTGCCGAAGTACACGGGCGCGAACGTAACCATCACCACCACCGCGTACACGTCGATGGGAACCGTGCTGCCATCGGCGGCGATGAGCTCTACCGCGGACTCCCCCTACGTTCTCACTCAGGTCGTCGGGGCCGGCTTGAACAACCAGGCCATCGCGTTCGTGAACCTAGCTACCGGGGCCGCTTCTATCCGCGCAGTCGGGGCGAACTTCACCCTCGCATCCGGCGCACTGTTCACCATCTCGTACACCTACAAACGCTAAGGATCCACATCATGGCCCAAGCAATGGTCTCCATCACTCTCGAAGGCAAGCGCATCGACCTCAACGGCGACATCCCTGACGACATCGCCACCAGCATCGTCAAGCAGATCACCGCACTGCTCGTCGGCATCCAGGAGGTCCCGTGACCCTCCCCCACCGACAACCCATCAGGAGAGGGAGGTAGGAGCGTGTGGAGTCCTGGGGACCGACACTCACCGCAGTGGGTGCACTGCTGGCCGTCCTCGGTGGCGGCATCCGTTACCTCATCGGCCGGTCAGACAAGAAGCGCGAGAAGCGGGAGGCGTCTGTGGAAGAGCTACTGAGAGAGCGCATCGAAGCCCTCGAGGCCGAGTTGAAGGAAGCGAAACTCGTCAAGCGCGCAGCCGGTAAGTGGCGTGAACAGCTCATCGCCGCCGGTATCGAACCGGACCCGAAAGACTGGCCGGAAGGAGTGTCATGAGCCAGCTCGAAGACAACGAGAGGCGGCTGGCCGTCGCGCAGGAGGCCGTGGACAAGTCACGCCGGGCGGACAAGCGCACGAAGTCCCTGCTCCTGCTCTCGTCCTGTCTGCTCGCGTTCTTGGTGGTGGTGTGCGGGATCCTGGCATGGCAGAACGGCAACTACGCCGCCCAGGCCGCCGACGCCGCACAAGCTCAGGCAGCCGAGAAGAAATCGTTGGCGGAGCAGGTCGCCGCCGCGTGCGCGAAGGACGACTTCAAGTCCAGTCCACAGGGGAAGCAGGTCTGCCAGCGAGCCGACCAGGTCGCCAAGGACACCGCGGCCGTCCCGGGAAGCAAGGGGGACCAAGGCATCCCGGGAGTTGACGGGCGAGATGGTGCCCCGGGCCGTGACGGCCGGGATGGGAGCCCGGGAGCGTCCGGCGCGCCGGGTGCTGCTGGAGCGCCGGGGAGTGCCGGAGAACCTGGAATCCCCGGGGCCCCAGGCGTGGCGGGAAGCGCTGGCCAGCCAGGAATCCCGGGAGAGAAGGGCGACCCAGGAGTGCCGGGCCCGAAGGGCGACCCCGGAGCGCCGGGCATGCCGGGCCGGGACGGCAAGGATGGTTCCCCGCCGAGCAGCTGGAACTTCACTCAGGACGGGGTCACCTACACGTGCACCCCGCAGCCGCCCGGATCCACCACCTACACCTGCACAGCATCAACCCCGACCCCGAGCCCGTCCCCGTGACGGGCTCGCCCTACATCTGAGGAGGCTCAGTGCCGAACATGGCCATCGCCTATCATCGGCCGAACAGATCCCTCGTCACGCTCCGTGATGAGGTCTACAAGCGGTACGACTACACCCCGGCCCGTGCAAGCGAGTTCGTCACTGGCTACATGTCGCCCACCAACTTCACGGGCCACAACGCCGACTCCAATGGAATCGTGCATGCCATTGACATCTTCACCGATGACAATGGGAACCTCCCCGAAGCGGAGGGACGTGAGCTCGCAGAGCAGCTACGCGCCATCGGCCGCGCCACCGGCCGGTTCTCCTACCTCATCCACGACATGAACCCGACACCCGGGCAGACCACACCTCTGATCGCCGGAGCATTCTCGAACTGGGAGTGGCAACCCTACACAGGCGAATCCCCGCACTCCGATCACATCCACGTATCCACCGTGGACCTCTACTGGGGCGACCCAGTCAACTTCCCCGCCGACGTCTACGACAGCACCGAACCGTGGGGCATCGCAGGAATCACCAACGCTGGCGGCGCAGTCCGCCCCATTGAAACGAAGGACTGGTTCGACATGGCAACCTCCAAAGACCTCGACTCCGCCGTAGAGAAGGGCCTGGCGAAGTACCTCGGCCCCATCAGCACCGCGAGCGGCGACGTGAGCGTCCGCCAGATGATCGCTGATGGCACGCGCGCCGCTCAGACCGCCCGCGACAACACCGGCCCGATCACTCGCGGCGGCCGCCCAATTTCTCTGCGGCAGGAAATCGCAGACACGAAGACCGGCAACATCGCTCTCCAAGGCCAAATCGCTGGGCTACTCGCAGCGTTCAAGGCCGCAACTACCGGCCAGAACATCGATCTCAGTGCCGTTCAGGCCGCCGCCAAAGCCGGAGCCGAGGAAGCCCTCAAATCCGGCGTCGACGTCAACGTCACAGTAGGAGGAACCGATGCCTGATCACCGCGCAGCAACTCAGACCCGCTACCCGTGGCGGGCGGTAGCCCGAACCGCCCTCGCCGTCGGGCTCCCACTCATCGCAGGGGCACCGCTCATCTATCAGGCAGCCACCCTCCACGACCCGGCCGCAGCGACAGGCCTCGCCGCGGCCGTCCTCGGAGTCGCCGGAGCCATCACCCGCGTCATGGCACTCCCACTGGTCAACGACTTCCTCACCAAGATCGGCCTCGGAGCCGAACCAAAAAGCCCAGCATGACAAAGCGCCCCCACCACCTCGCTATGAGGTGGTGGGGGCGCTATCGGTGTTTAACAGGCCAAGTTGGCGCTCCGATCAGAGTCCAGCCTTGGTCGCTCCGTAAGCAGCCTGCTCCTGGGTGAAGCCTTCGAACACGAGCTGGTCAATCAGGCTACCCCGGGAGAACGAGGTGGTGTCCAAGTACTGCTTGGCCTTGGCGGCGGCCTGGGCATTCCAATCAACCTTGATGTGGTCAACCGCCCACGTTGCATCAGCGGCAGGGAACTTCTCAAACTGAAGCTGCTTGATCAGGCCGGAACGGGAGAAAGCAGTGAACGAGAGGTAGTTCTCCGCCTTGGCCTTCGCGTTCTGCTGGCCGACCGTGCCACGATTCGCGGCCTCTTCCGCAGCGGCCTTAGCATCAGCAGCAGCCTGCGCCTTAGCCTCGGCCGAAGCCTTCGCGGACGCGGAAGATTCCGCTGCCGCCGCAGCCGGGTCAACCGTCTTCTCTACCACAGGAGCATCCGTCGAAACGGCGGGAACATCAGACAGGGACGATACCTTGGAACCGGCATTCGCACCGTTCACGGCGCTACTGATGCCACCGATGAGGATCACCACCACAGAGATGATGATCGCGATGAGCTTGTGCTTCTCGTAGCCCTCAAGCTTCAGACCCTGCTTATCGGTCTGCTTGTTCGCCAAGACCAAGATGAGGTCGATCAACGCCCAGATGCCGAAGCCACCGAGTGTGATGAGCTTCAGGATGCCGGTGCCGATCTTGCCCAGGTAGAACCGGTCAATGCCGAGCCCACCCAGCAAGAGCGAGAGCAGCCAGGTCACAAGGAAGGACTTCTGCCCGACCTGCGGCTGAGCCTGGTACGGAACCTGCTGCTGGGCATACGGAGGGGGCGTTTGGGGGTACGTCATAATAGATCCTTCAAAGAGGTTGAGTGGTGGTAGCTGGACTTCCCTAACCAGCTGTCCTGAAATCATAACCTCGCGGCGGTCGTGCGAAGAGCCGTATGAAGATAAAGCCAGCATGCCTCAGCACATCCCAGCGTCCCCCAGCTTGCCGTAATGCGTATGGCTACACGAATGGCTACACCTGACCCGCGAGCGCACGCCCAGACGGGGGCATTGCGAGTCAGATTCCGGGCACAAAAAAGCCCCGCCATGCTGCCAAAACTCGCGGAATCACGGGGAAAAGAAGAAGCCCTCGCCATGTAGAAGCTAGGCGAGGGTTTCAGTGGCTCCGACCGGCGTCGATCCGGTGACCTTTCGATTTTCAGTCGAACGTCTTGCTACCCTGGGAGTAGCAAAAACCGCTAAATCACGCGGATTCTGGCGTCAATCGAGACGCTGCAATAGGCTAGCTGTAGCCAGCAATGGCTACACTAATGGCTACACCATCATCAGGGGGACTCCATGGCAACCAAGACCAGAGCCAAAGGCGACGGCAGTATCTACAAGAACGCCCAGGGTCTCTGGACCTGCTCGCTCGAGCTTCCGTCCGAGAACGGCAAGCGCCGACGCAAGGTGTTCCGGAACAAGGATCGCGGCACGGTCATCAAGCAGCTCCGCGAGTTCAAAGCCCAGCTTGCCGAAGTCGGCGACATGCCCACTGCCTCATGGCGCGCCGACAAGTGGTTCATGCATTGGCTGGACGACATCGCGCCCCGTCTGGACACCCGGCCTAAGACTCTCGCCGGATACCGGTCGGGGCTCGTCGGGTTCGCAATCCCCGAGCTGGGGTCGTTGCCGCTCGAGAAGATCACCCCGGCCCACATCCGCAAGGTCCACGACAGGGTACTGAACACCCCGAAGCCCAAAGGTCTCCGTGAGAAGCCGCAGGAGGAATGGCCGGACGATGTCGTCATGCTCTCGTCCACGTACGCCCTGAACGTCCACAACGCCATGAGCGCGGCCCTCAAGACCGCCGTGAGTGACGGGATCCTCAGAAGCAATCCCTGCGACCGGGCCGCGCGCCCGCGCCCCAGGAAGGCCGAACAGAAGGCCCTTAGCCTGGAAGAGGCGATCCAGCTCCTTGCCTACTGCACGACCATCGAGGACGGCCCGCTGTGGGCCACCTACCTACTGACGGGCGCTCGCCGTGGCGAGATTCTTGGCCTTGAGCGCGACCGGGTGCAGGACCTCCTTGACCTTTCCTGGCAGCTTCAACGGATCCCCAACCTCAAGCGTGACGCAGCCGCAGACTACGAGTACCGGCACCTGAACGGCTCCCTTTACCTGACCCGCCCCAAGTCGTCCAAGGGCTGGCGGATCATCCCGCTCGTGGAACCGCTCAAGTCGATCATGGGCCTTGCGGTCCAGGCAGCAGAGGACGAGTTGGTATTCACTCGGAATGGTCAGGCGTGGGACCCGGACGCTGCGACCGACAGGTGGAAGGAGGTTCTGGCCGGCGCTGGCCTCCCGGACGACATCGTCCTGCACGGCTCCCGCCACACCACAGCGGATCTGCTCTACGCGGCGGGTGTACCCGAAGACCTCATCATGGACATCCTCGGCCACTCCGTGCGCTCCGTGACCCGAGGCTACCGGACCAGGACCGACATCAAGCGCCTCACCGACGCCATGACCAAGTTGAGCAAGCAGCTCACGGCCTGAGTCATCAATGAAAACCGCCCCCACCCTTAAGGGTGGGGGCGGTTTTTTGTCATCCACAGGTGCTATGTTTCTTCGAACATACATTCGAATCACCCACGGGGGGCGAGGCAATGACACGCATTCACACCATCCAGGATCTCGCAATCCTCATGGACCGATCCGCAGACCCTTCACTGCTACTTGATGCGCTGTTCGGCGCGCGCCATGAGCTCCCGGGGGGAAAGCCCGAGCGCCTCGGCCACATCGCACATGGCGTCGATGGGGATTTGACGCTCCCCGCTTAGGTAGCGCTGAAGGGTGCGCTTTCCAACGCCCGACAGTTGAGCTATTTCGTCCAAGCTCATCGAGCGGGCCGCTTTCTCAGCCCTAAGTTGCGCCGCAACTGCGGCCGGTAACTTCTCTCCATAGATGCCCATGCGGTCCACATTAGCACCATTTTGGGCCACTGCAATGCCCGCGATGGCCCGTTTGGTGGTTGACATGGCCCAATTGGGCCACTTATGCTTTTTACATGAGCCAGACAAACAGAGAAATTGCAGACAAGATTGCCGCAGCAATCTTCAGGTCAGGCAGATCACTCAACAGCGTTGCGACTGAATCAGGCATCCCAAGAACCACTTTCCAGCGCAAGATCAACGGCACTACCCCGTGGACCGTAGAAGAACTCGCCGCTGTTGGTGACGTACTAGGCGTAAAGCCTTCGAGCTTCTTGCCGGATCGTTTTGCACTTGCGGAGGCATCGTGAGTATCGAGAAACGGAAGCTGGCTTACAGCATCCCGGAGGCGGCCGAAGCAATCGGTCAGTCCACCGACACGATCCGACGGAGCATTGCTCGCGGCGATCTGTCAGTGAAGTACCCCAACTCGAAGCCGGTGATCCTGGCTTCCGAACTCGAATCCTGGCTCGATTCGCTTCCGTCCGAAGCTCCGTAGCCCTTTCGCCCACTCTCTGGGCACTACCCCATCTAAGTCCGTTGTCTGACGGCAGGCCGCACGGCTGAGAAAGGTTGATTTGTCATGCCCGAAAACAGCTTCCTTGGGACTCTTCAGTCGCTCGGGTTTGTCGCTGCTAAGGCCCAGTTGCTCGCTTGGGCTAGGGAAGCTGGCGAGCGTTTGAGCGTCAGGGATGCCAAGCGAATCGCGGGGTTGGCGCTCACTGCCACTGACCCGGACGACTATCGGCGGCTCTGCTATTCCGACCCTGTTGGGGAGGGCATCGCGGCCCGCTGGTTTGAGTTCATCACCACCTGATCACCATCACCATTTTGGAAGGAACCATCATTATGTCTAAGACCGTCACAAAGTCTCCGCAGCTCAGTGTTCATTCGATGAGCGCCCCGCCTGTTGTGGAGCTGTCCCCGCCACTTGCCGATCTGCCGTCTCCTGAACGGACTGGTAACTACGAACCTGCCCCGCACTGGATGAGCGTCAGGTCGGCGCTGCTTGAGACCCCAGGCATGTGGCGTGCTGTGAAGATCAGCCATCTGTCCGAGGACCGTCGTCGTTGTGTGCCGTCGGAGGTGCGGAAGGGCAACCTTGCCGCGTTCCGTGAGCCTGGCTTCGAGGCCGTGTTCCGCAACGGCTCTCTCTACATGCGGGCGGTGGCGGCGTGAACACGATTCGTCGGTTGCTGGGTTTTCGTCCGGTGCGTGTGCATGACCGGGCTGTGGGTCCGGTGGTTATTGATCCTGATGTTCGTGAGCGTGTTGTGGTGAGGGGGAAGGCATGACCGCGTATGCCCGTACGAGTGACCCTGGGACGTCGCATGAGGCAGCCGCCAAGGTGCGTACCGGCTGGTGTGAGTCGCTGGTCCTGGATGCCCTGTACTCCCAAAGGAACAATCCGGTGACTCATCGCGTGCTAGTGAAGCTGGTCCACGGGATATGCGACCAGAACATTAGAACGGCTGGTAACTACCCGGAGGACTCGTCGATCCGGTCGAGGTGTTCTGAGCTGGTGAAACGCGGTGTCGTGGAGTCCGCTGGTTCCGTCAAGGGAGAGAAGCGGCATGAGATGCAGTGGCGGCTAACTCGTTCTGCGATTCGGGAGCGTGATGCACGATGAACGCCTACAACTCCTTGCTCACCCTGTTCCTGCTCGTCGGGTGCGCGTTCACAGGAGCATTCCTCTTCCCGCCGCCGAAACACTGGCCGTACACCGAACCCACTGACCCATTCGACACTGAGGAGAACAAATGAACTTCGCACGAGCATTCCGCTGGCTCAGCAACACTTACTGGCCAGCCCTACTCACCGCTCTGATCCTGACTATCTACGCTGTCATGGCATTGATCCGTGGCGAGCGCGAGACGGCCGTGTACATCAGCCTGACAGTGTTTTGGGCGGTGTTCGCGTGGCAGCTCGAGCGGAAAGCCTTCGGTCGTGGCTACATCAAGGGCCAGATCGACCACGCAGAGCAGATGAAGAACCGAAAGTCCTCACGGTCTGAGGTTCACTTCACCGGATCGCCGATGTCTGTGGAGGACTTTGAACGCCATGTGCGGAACAGTGCAAGAAATCGGACCAGCAATGAAGGACTCTGAGGCCCCGAACACCGGGGCCTCAGTCGTATCCAAGGAGACCCACCAATGACCACCACCCAGCCCACCGAGTTCGAGAACCGCGACGGCGACCGCTTCCTCCGTGTGGGAGGCGGTGCGCTGAGGATCAAGTTGAACCAGGGCCGCGAAGAGCTGACCTTCACGCCCAAGTCCCCTGAGCAGGCGCACCGTGTCGCCCTGGCGATCCTCACCGGCCCCGGGAAGGTAGAGGCCGTCGCATTTGGTAGTGACCTGGAAGAGGCCGCTAAACGCTTGACCGATCACTTCAGGATGCTCGATGCCCAGGCTGCCGCTGAGGCGGAGGCCGCCGAACTCCGGGCAGAGGCGCTGGCGATCCTCAACGCCATGCACCCTGGCAACCTTGCCCCCGATTGGGCTCATTGGTCCGCGGAGTCGCAGGGGCTTGGGATCACTGCCGCCCGTGCCGCGCGTGAGGTCCGCCGGCTCCACACCAACAAGGAGACCCAGTCATGAGCCACTGGGAAGACGCCGTCCACGCAGGAGCGGATGCGCTGCCTGTCACGAATCACACCTCATTCGCCGACTCGCGCGATGTCCTCGCCGCCGCCGATGAACACCTCCACGACCACTACCTGGAACGCATCATCAAGGGCCAGGACGACCAGGCCGACGAGGCACTCCTGGACCACTACCGCCTGATCGTGCTCCGCGAAGAACTCGAACGGGCGGAGCGGGTATTCGGAGAGCTGCCGGTCGGGCGCAAGAAGCAGCGTGCCTGCGACCTTGTGACCCATCTCAGTGCCCGTGTCGCCGAACTGGAAGGACAGAAGCAATGAGCGAGCAGATCATCGTGAAGGTCAACGCCTACCGCGACGAAGCGGGCACGCGGCCACTGCCTCGGCTGATCGGCCCGTTCCCGGACCGCGAGACGGCGAACGCTTACATGTACTCGCAGCAGCCACTCTGGGGCACCTGGAACACCGCCCCGATCTTCACCCCGGAGGTGACGCCATGACCACGCCCGCCCCGTTCCCGCCCGAACTGGAAACCGCAATCACCGACGCGCTGGAACGACACCAATCCGTGGTCGCAGCGCTGCGTTACGCGGCAACCTATCGATGCACTGGCTGCAAGGAAGACAGCGGCTCGCCCCTTCGAACAACTGCAAAGGCGTGGCTTCGCAACCATCAGGCCGCTGTGGTCATGGAGACCATCGCCCAACACACCACCACCGAATGGGGCGTGCGATGGGAAGGCTCGTCCGACGTGGACATGACGGGCCACGAGTCAACGTCCCGCGAGTTCGTAAGGCAAGGCGCTGACCACGGGTTCGTTGATGTCGCTGTCGCCCGTCTGGTTCTTCCCTGGCAGGAGCTGAAGGCGTGAGCGAGCAGTACATCGTGGCTGTCCTTCCGGACCTCAGTCTCGTGGTCGACGCCTGCGGCCCCTTCCGCTCTCGCCAGCGGGCGGGCGCAGCGGCGAAGAAGATCAACGATGCGGGTGCGTGGACCGAGGCCGACCCGGATGGCGCGACGATCATCGCCCAAGTGGTACGCCTTCGGTCCGTCGAAGAACTCGTGGAGGAGGCGCGCGACCATGGCTGAGCGCAGGCTCTACTACGTCAACTTCAACGAGGTCGCCGTCGTCACTGAGGCCGTCGAGGCGAGTTCCAAGGCGGAGGCCATCCGACTGGTGAAGGTCGGCGAAGGCGAACGCGTGGACTTCCAGATCGACGAGTTCAGGAACCCCACGAACTTCCGAGCGTATCGAGAAGACGAGTAGGTCTACTCCACCCGCCGCCACCCTCTTTGAGGCCGGTTGTGGGCCTGTTCGGGTGACCGGTTGGGGCGGACGGGGATGATGGCGCGGCGCTTCACCTGGGCGGCGTTCAGCCAGAACTCGCGGGAGCCGAGGAAGTAGGACTGCTGCCACCGGGTCTGCACGAGGACGTACTCGCGGGTCCATGCGACGGCGAACCCTTCCACGATCCGGTCCGGCTCACCACCGTCGAATGTCAGGGTCGCCCACACCGCGATCCCATGCTCCGACCGGTACACCAACCGCTCATCAATCGCATCATCCGGCACCACGACCGGGAGCTGCCACGGCTTCGGGTCCCGGAACCCAACATCCTCACTCACAACACCACCATCCCACCCGGGACCGACAACAAACACACCAAGGAGAACAACGTGATCCAGATCGAAAACGGCACAGCAACGGTGAACACCATCGCCGAAGCGTTCGAAGCGCTCAACGACCGAACAGTGACCGACGTCGTCGTGAAAGACGGCGAAGAACGCATCAAGCTCGAACGACTCCTGAAAGGCATGGGCCTCCGATGACTGACCAGGAGCGCTTCTGGGCAAAAGTACGGAGAGGTGAAGCCTGCTGGGAATGGAACGCCTGCATCACGCCTGACGGCTACGGACAGTTTGGGCTCGGGGGTCGTGTACTGCTAGCCCACAGGGTCAGCTACGAGTTTGAGCATGGTGCAGTTCCGCCCGGCCTGTTTGTGGACCACATCTGCCACAACCGCGCGTGCGTTCGCCCATCCCACTTGCGGCTCGTTACCCAAAAGCAGAACCAGGAGAACCACGCGGGCGCCCATAGAAATAGCAAGTCGGGCGTTCGTGGAGTGTTCTGGGATCGGCAAAGAGGCATGTGGCGGGCCAAGGCATACCACCACGGCAGGCAAGTGCACGCAGGATTCTTCGCCGAACTCGCAGATGCCGAGGCGGCCGTAATCGCTAAGCGCAACGAACTCTTTACCCACAACGACATGGACCGGAGACCGCGATGAACCCTGACCACCTCGAATCCGCTGTTGAGAACGTCGCCGAGTACTACGGGTGCGACATGGACGAAGCACGCACCGCAATCAACCGTGCCCTGCCGCACCTGCGCAAGGCCATCATCCAGGAACTCATCAACGAAGCAGATGCCACGTTCGAGCGCGACGAGGACCTCCCCGTGGGAAGCGTCGCCGACTTCGCAGCGCAATGGCTCCGCGCGAAGTTGAAGGAGGCAGAGAACGGCGACGAGTCCAGCCACCCGATCCCGGACCACGAGTTCCAAGGCGTGTACGGCCACCCTGACGACGATGAGTGCACCCACCGGTCCGACGGGACGGACCTCACATACTGCGGAGAGCCGAGGAAATATCATGACCGCTGAACGCGACGAGCTGTCCGCGCTGATCCACTCCACGAGCGACACCTTCCCGGACTCCGATGCTGGCGTGATCAGCGTGTGGTCGGACGAACTCGCCGCCGCGGTCCTCGCCGCCGGGTACCGCCGGCCCCGGGTGATCGAGGCCGCCGACGAACTCGACAAACTGGGGTATCGCGCTGTCGTTCTCGACGTCTTCGGTGACGCTCTCGTTTGCATGAGGAAGAACTTGCGTGGCACGTGGTGGAAGTACCCGACCGCTTACGGCGAGCACACGCCCGAGTTCATCCTGGGCCTCGGCCCCGCCACCGTCCTCTCGGAAGGAGACCCACGATGACCGAGCTTGATCTTGACCGGATCGAAGCCCTAGCCGACGCCGCAAGCAACGACCTCAAGTGGTGGGGACCAAACACCCTCATGAACGGCCGGCCCAGGCTCACCGAAGCCGATGCCGTGTTCATCGCGGAGACCGGTCCCGACGTCGTGAAAGAACTCGTCCGGCAGCTCCGGGAAGCACGGGCTGGGCTGGCCGACGCGTGGGACGAAGGGTTCGCCGACGGGAAGCGCCACGACTTCGAAGGCGACGACGGGCCCCTGTTCACAAACCCCTACAGGAGAAACGATGAGTGAGCCCGTGACCATCTGGGAACGCGAAGGCGAAGAGTGGAAGGACTTCCCTGGCAATACGCGCCGCCAGGTGGTGTACGTCAGTCCTGATGAAACCGAAGACCCACTCGCCGCTGGACAAGTAGACGACCTCCGCCGGGCGAAGCACCTCACCGACGCCGAATGCGCCGCGGAAGTCCACTGGACTGTGTTCCACGAAGCGCAATGCCAGGTCGAAGGAATGACGGTCGGCCCTGGGCATCCGCACTTCGAATACTGGGTGGAGCAGAACCACAAGTACGCGAGATGGGCGCCCATCATCGAACGCTTCGCCACCCACGACCAAGCCGTCTAGGCGGTCATGTTCCTGATCAGCGCATCAATCAGCTGGCGTTGCTGCAACGTCAGACGCGACGACTCAGCCGGCGGCACGTAAGCCCCGAAATCATCCCGCACCCCAACCCCGGGAAGATCCTGTACCCGGACACCCAACGCCGACGCCACAGCATTGACCGTCTCCACCGACGACGTCCCAGTCCCGTTCACCAACCTGGCAACCGTCGGCCCCGACAGGCCCGCAGCAACAGCCAACGCCCGCATCGAACGAAAACCCGCCGACACCATCAACCCGGCCCACGGCTCAGGAACATCAGAAACCATCCCCAAAACATACCAAGCACCCTTCCTGGGTGCTTTTTTCATGCCCGGAAGGAGAACCGCATGGGCTACTACGACGAGCCCGACGACCGGGACCGTGAGGCTGAGGAAGCTGAAGCGGACACCCGATACAACGACCGCGCCGACGAGATGAGAAAGGACAAGTCATGACCCAGGATGAGGCCAGATTCTGGTCGAAAGTCGACAAGAGCGAAAGCTGCTGGGTCTGGAATGCATTCAGAAACGAGCACGGATACGGACAATTCCGTTTCAACGGAGGTATGAAACTCGCCCATCGAGTTGCCTACGAACTTTTTTACGGCCCCATCTCATCAGGCCTCGCGATCGACCATGTATGCCATAACCCATCATGCGTGCGCCCAGACCACCTTCGGGAAGTGACCAACAAACAGAACGGGGAAAACAGGGCAGGCGCACAGGCCAACTCTCGAACGGGGGTTCGGGGGGTGAGCCCAAAAGGAAATCGATTTGTAGCCCAGGTGAAGCACCGGGGCAAGGTCTACTACTGCGGCGCATTCATCGACATAGCCTCCGCCGCACGTGCCGCAACCGAGATGCGGAACCAACTCTTTACTCACAACGGAACCGACAGGAGGAAAGGCGAATGAGCAAGGACCCCAGGCCGGTTGGGCTGCGGCTCAACCGTGACCGTGTCGTCAAGAAGAGCGGCTACTGGTTCGTGCTGGCAGCAGATCTTCAGCGCATCTTCTGGAACAAGGAGTTCAACTACCCAGAATCTGTCCACCTGGCTCACACGCATCGGGAAGCCATCCACGCCCTGGATGTTGCTCGTGGGCGGGTGAAGCCATGACCCGGAAGTACGCGGGCTACGACCACACCATCAACCCGTCACCCGTCAAGGGCGTCGCGGTCGGTTACCAGGACCGCACCATCATCACCGCCGACAACACCGACGACGAGAAGACCGCTGCGGCCGCGATCTGCATCGCACACAGCGCAGACGACGTTCTCGCCATGCTCGGACTCGACAAGGACACCCCATGACCCTCACCATCTACAACAACCTCGAGCAAGGCGCGGACGAGTGGCTCCAAGCACGCTGCGGCATCCTCACCGCCTCAGTCATCGGCCAACTCATCACACCCAGCCTCGGGATCGCGGACAACGAAACGTCCCGCCGGCTCATCCGCAAACTCGCCGCCGAACGCATCACCGGGCACCCCATCACCACGTACCCGACCAAGGCAATGCAGCGCGGCACCCTCCTCGAACCTTGGGCGCGCGACGCATACGCCGAGCACGCGGGCGTCACCGTCGATGAGGTCGGGTTCATGCGCATAGACACCGAGGGCGGGAGTCTCGGATATAGCCCGGACGGTCTCGTGGGCGATGACGGGCTCATCGAAATCAAATGCCCGGGCCCAGACACCCACTTCCAAACTGTCGTGGACAACAAAGTTCCAGACGAACACTGGGGTCAGCTACAGGCCGGGCTCCTGGTTTCAGGACGGACATGGATTGACTTTGTCAGTTTCTGCCCTGGGGCCAATACGTTCGTACGCCGGGTAGAACCCTCACCCGCATGGCGGGCAACGCTAATCACGGCGTTCGTTGCTGCCGAGGAACGAATCACTGACGCCCTCAACTACTACCAGGCGAACGTCAAACGATACTCGCTCCCCGCTGCCAAATGGTTCGACCCGTTCGAAGAAGACCAGATCACCCTTGAAAGGAGCATCTAGGTGGACATCACCGCTTCCCTCGCCCCGAAATCCGACCAGCTCGACGCCGTTGAACTCGTTGCACCCCGTACCTTCACCATTGAGAAGGTCACCCCCAACAACGCCGAACAGCCCTGGAACTTCCACCTGGCAGGCTTCCCCCGCCCCTGGCGACCCGCCAAGTCGATGCTGCTGGTCATCGCCAACGCATGGGGCACCGACGCCACACAATACGCCGGACGATCCGTCACCCTCTTCTGCGACCCCACCGTCATGTTCGGCAACCAAGCCGTTGGCGGAGTGCGCATCAGCCACATGTCCCACATCAACGGGCCGCTGAAGACCGCACTCCTCGTCAAGCGCGGCAAGTCCGAGATCTACACCGTCCAGCCCCTCGCCGACGCACCACCACCCCGGAACTGGCAGGCCGAAGCCGACAAGATCGCCGGCAACGAACCCAAGCTCAAAGCCCTCTGGACCGAAGCGCAGAAGAACGGTGCCAGCCTCGACGAGCTGAACTACATCAAGGAGGCCGCAACCAATGGCTGAGATTACCTTCATTGGCAACATCGGCAAGGACTCAAATATCCAGTTCGACAAGAATGGATCGCCTCGCCTGTCGTTCAGCGTCTGCGACACGAAATCCAAGCGTCTGCAAGACGGCAGCTGGGAAAAGCTGAGGGAGCAGTGGTTCAACTGCACCATCTGGGGCACTGATGCAGAGTACTTCGCGGACCGGCTACTCAGCGGCGACAAGGTCAAAGTTCACGGCGAGTTTTACACCCGCGACTACGACAGAGGCAACGGACCCGAAAAGTCCATGGATGTGACTGTCACCGGCGTCTCGATCATCAAAAAGAACGAGAAGAACCAGCAGCGCCAACACGGCGGCAACCAGCCTTTCGACGCTGTCCAGCACAACAGGCAGTCGACACCAACGCAACCCGCGTGGGAGCAGCCACCAACCGAACCCCAAGGCTGGGACGCCGCACCTCCCTTCTGAGCCAGTCACACACAGACTGGCTTTTTTCATGCCCAAAAGCGGGTGCTGTAGCTCACCGGCACAGCACCCGCCCAAACTCACAGGACTCACACATGACTCACGATCCTCGAACAATTCAAGACCGCGACGGTGTCGCCGTGGTGATCTATGAGAAGCCCGAGTGCTCGCAGTGCACCCTGTCCAAAAAGCGCCTCGACGAAGCTGGCGTCGTATACGGACGAGTTGACATCACGGAAGATCCCTATGCATTCCTTTTCGTCAAGAACCTCGGCTACATGGCGGCCCCCGTCCTCTACGTATCCACCCCTGAGGAAGACCTGCACTGGTATGGGTTCCGTCCCGACCTTATCGCGAAGCACATCACCGGTCGCGAGGACGCCGCATGACGGATCGCTGCTGCCACCTCTGCCGCTCCCACACCGGCGTCTGCCTCACCCGCTTCCAATGCGACCACCACAAAGAGTACGAGGCGCAAGAAGACCTCGACCACCGCGCAACCCGCGACCACCCAGACCCAGTCGGTGACCTCGCAGCAGCCAACGTCGACCGCGAAAGGAGGAACCATGTACCAGTACCGCGGAAACAAACCCCCCGCAACCCCCGCACATGACGGCATGGACCCCCGCGCCCGACTCGCCCAGGCCGTTCAAACCATCCATCGGCTCAAACGCGCACCCGCGATCCGTCGGTGGGAGAACGTCATGCGCACGCCCTCGCCGCCGCCCACCGTACCGAACAGCCGCGGCAAGCATCGCCTCAACCCCGCCTTCACCGAGTGGATGATGGGCCAACCCGCCGGCTGGATCACCGCCGTGGACATCAGCGCCAACGACCAGATCAAAGCCTGCGGCAACGGCGTCGTCACCCAACAAGCACTCGAAGCCCTCCACCGCATGGCAGCACGACAAGAACAGGAAGGAGGAGCGGATGTCAGCCCCAGACAAGCGGCTGTGGGCGAAGGTCTCCGTTGACTACTTCGACAACCCGAAGATCGAGTTCCTGACCGACTCGGCACAGCTCCTCCACCTCCAGTTGATCCTGAAAGCGAAGGCGCAGGGGCGTGGCGGGATGCTCGCTGAGCGGGCATGCAAAGTGCGTGGCGCGGCCCCGTTCAAGGAGCTGGTTGACGCTGGCCTCCTCGACAGGAAGGGCCCTCAGAAGTGGGCAATCCACGACTACGAGAAGCACCAAACGGAGCCCGAAAACCTCACCGAAAATAGGGCCTCCGCAGGGGCTCGCGGGAACCACGTCAGACACCACGAGAACAAACGCGTCTTCGACGGGGCCTGCACCCACTGCAAAACCGCCGCTGACAAGGGCGAACAGTGGGTCACGCACCCCGAAACGGTACCGAAGTAGCCTCGCAAACCGTCGCAAAATCCTCGCAAATGCGATCGCACTTGCGATCCGTTTGCGAGCAAAAACCGTCGCAAAACCGTCGCAAACAGCTCGCAGAGTTAAGAGTACTTACTTACGTAAGTAGCGAAACTCACCTAAGTCTCCACTCAAGTTCTAAAGAAGAGATCAATCACTTTCAGTCAGATCGTCACCATAGTGACGCGCGAGACCGCGACGCCCTGACTGACCGAAACCATCATCCGAAAGGACAAGCCATGACACGAAGATCCACTCCGACATCGTCGCCCGCATCGATGCGCTCATTGCAGAACTCGAAGAGCTCCGCTCCGAGCTTGGCAGCAACCAGGTAAAGCGCCACACGACTCAGACTGGCGGGCTTGATGAACTTCTGACCGCCGAGGAGATAGCGAGTTGGTTGGGGAAGAGCGTGCAGTCGCTCGCGCAGGATCGATACCGAGGCGTCGGGCCGGCGTTCATTCGAGTCGGCACTCGGGCCGTTCGATACAGGAAGGCCGACGTTGAAGCGTGGCTGACAGAGGTAGTTGGCCGCCAGGCGAACGAGGGCTAATGATGCCGATCACGCGGCGGCAGGCAGTGAACCTCGCCAACCACCTCCACGACCTCCGCCAAGCCTGGACAGTCCCATCACTCATGTCCCTCATGGAAAAGCACCACGACCACCCAGCACCCTTCCCGGACATCGCACACGCACTCTGCACAGCCGCGAGAGACGACAAAACCAACACCCCAGGCCTCGCCTTCCAAGACCC
>NZ_FNSN01000005.1 GCF_900105345.1 Arthrobacter woluwensis | reverse complement strand
CCCTTGCCTGGGGTGTCGCCGGCCCGACTTGTAGCCACCGGTCCTGCATGTCCTCGGGACGAAGATCGGTTGCCGGGTGTGGACTTCCCCGGCTCCGAGGTCGGCTTCCATGGTGATGATCGTGTACGCGCCCTGTTCCTCGTCATAGAGGCCTGCTGCGGTCAGGAGGGGTGTGGTGTTGTCGTGAATGAACACAGGCACCTTGTACTTGGGCGAGGTCTCCACAAACTCTACGTACCCGTTCATGGGGACGAGTGCGGTCTTGCCTGCCCGGTAGAGTTCCCGCCACTTCGCGACCCGGAACAGGTTGTCGGAGCGGGCATTGATGGACTTGATTTCCGGCTTCCCCCACGCGGCACCCTGGATACCCCAGGTTCCGGTAACGAGCGCCCGGGCGTGTGTCCCGTTGTTGTCGGCGCGTTCGGCGACGAAGGGGCCGCGCAACGCCGGGGCTCATGCTGTAGAGGCCGGACCACTGGGCGTCCAGCTCAGACCGGAGGATCGTCGAGATTTCCCCGCCGTCGTATGACATCACGTAGCGTCCGCACATGGGTTGAGACTGGCACGACCCAGGGCACCAGGCAAGGCCCTGTGGATTCGCTCGCTATGATTTCCTCATCACTCACATTCGAATTGGGGTTCCATGAAGAAGTTTCTTGCGCCTGCATGCGCTCTGGCCGTAGCCGTTCTCGTTGCATCCTGCTCTTCGGGGCAACCGGCAACACGTCCACGAGCGCCGGTTGCGGCAGGCCAAACGCCTGCCTCGACCACGTCCGTTCCGAGCCCGTCGGACTCCGACGCCAGTCTTGAAGACGGCGACTGAGATCGCCAATGCGCTGAAGGCGAAGGTTCCTCAGGTCACGAAAGTTACGACGGTGACTGAGGCGAATGACGTGAACAACATGATTGGACGTCCAGGCCAGTATTCGTCTGCTGCTTGGATCGCGGACAGCCGTGGGAAGGCTGGCGAGACCGGCGTTGATGGTGGCGCTGTTGTCGAGACGTTTGAGACGGCAGCAGACAGGGATGCTCGGGCGAAGTACATCGTGATGTCACTAAGGGTGTTGGCGCTCTTTCGGAGTACCACTACATGACAGGCACATCTCTGGTGCGTGTGTCTGGTCAGTTGCCGCCGTCCCAGGCGAAGGCGTACAAGGACGCTGTAGCCGGGCTCTGACCACTAGCCTTAAACGCGATAGCGCCCCACTACCTCGTGTTGAGGTGTGGGGGCGCTTTGTCATGCTGGGTTTTTTGGTTCGGCTCCGAGGCCGATCTTGGTGAGGAAGTCGTTGACCAGTGGGAGTGCCATGACGCGGGTGATGGCTCCGGCGACTCCGAGGACGGCCGCGGCGAGGCCTGTTGCTGCTGCCGGGTCGTGGAGGGTGGCTGCCTGATAGATGAGCGGTGCACCTGCGATGAGTGGGAGCCCGACGGCGAGGGCGGTTCGGGCTACCGCCGCCACGGGTAGCGGGTCTGAGTTGCTGCGCGGTGATCAGGCATCGGTTCCTCCTACTGTGACGTTGACGTCGACGCCGGATTTGAGGGCTTCCTCGGCTCCGGCTTTGGCGGCGGCCTGAACGGCACTGAGATCGATGTTCTGGCCGGTAGTTGCGGCCTTGAACGCTGCGAGCAGCCCGGCGATCTGTCCTTGGAGTGCGATGTTGCCGGTCTTCGTGTCTGCGATCTCCTGGCGCAGGGACACGGGGCGGCCGCCGCGAGTGATCGGGCCGGTGTTGTCGCGGGCGGTCTGAGCGGCGCGCGTGCCATCAGCGATCATCTGGCGGACGCTCACGTCGCCGCTCGCGGTGCTGATGGGCCGAGGTACTTCGCCAGGCCCTTATCTACGGCGGCGTCGAGGTCTTTTGCAGTTGCCATGTCGAACCAGTCCTTCGTTTCGATGGGCGGACAGCGCCGCCAGCGTTGGTGATGCCTGCGATTCCCCACGATTCGGTGCTGTCGTAGACGTCCGCGGGGAAGTTGACTGGGTCGCCCCAGTAGAGGTCCACGGTGGAGACGTGGATGTGGTCGGAGTGGGGGACTCACCCGTGTACGGTTGCCATTCCCAGTTCGAGAATGCTCCGGCGATCAGAGGTGTGGTCTGCCCGGGTGTCGGGTTCATGTCGTGGATGAGGTAGGAGAACCGGCCGGTGGCGCGGCCGATGGCGCGTAGCTGCTCTGCGAGCTCACGTCCCTCCGCTTCGGGGAGGTTCCCATTGTCATCGGTGAAGATGTCAATGGCATGCACGATTCCATTGGAGTCGGCGTTGTGGCCCGTGAAGTTGGTGGGCGACATGTAGCCAGTGACGAACTCGCTTGCACGGGCCGGGGTGTAGTCGTACCGCTTGTAGACCTCATCACGGAGCGTGACGAGGGATCTGTTCGGCCGATGATAGGCGATGGCCATGTTCGGCACTGAGCCTCCTCAGATGTAGGGCGAGCCCGTCACGGGGACGGGCTCGGGGTCGGGGTTGATGCTGTGCAGGTGTAGGTGGTGGATCCGGGCGGCTGCGGGGTGCACGTGTAGGTGACCCCGTCCTGAGTGAAGTTCCAGCTGCTCGGCGGGGAACCATCCTTGCCGTCCCGGCCCGGCATGCCCGGCGCTCCGGGGTCGCCCTTCGGGCCCGGCACTCCTGGGTCGCCCTTCTCTCCCGGGATTCCTGGCTGGCCAGCGCTTCCCGCCACGCCTGGGGCCCCGGGGATTCCAGGTTCTCCGGCACTCCCCGGCGCTCCAGCAGCACCCGGCGCGCCGGACGCTCCCGGGCTCCCATCCCGGCCGTCACGGCCCGGGGCACCATCTCGCCCGTCAACTCCCGGGATGCCTTGGTCCCCTTGCTTCCCGGGACGGCCGCGGTGTCCTTGGCGACCTGGTCGGCTCGCTGGCAGACCTGCTTCCCCTGTGGACTGGACTTGAAGTCGTCCTTCGCGCACGCGGCGGCGACCTGCTCCGCCAACGATTTCTTCTCGGCTGCCTGAGCTTGTGCGGCGTCGGCGGCCTGGGCGGCGTAGTTGCCGTTCTGCCATGCCAGGATCCCGCACACCACCACCAAGAACGCGAGCAGACAGGACGAGAGCAGGAGCAGGGACTTCGTGCGCTTGTCCGCCCGGCGTGACTTGTCCACGGCCTCCTGCGCGACGGCCAGCCGCCTCTCGTTGTCTTCGAGCTGGCTCATGACACTCCTTCCGGCCAGTCTTTCGGGTCCGGTTCGATACCGGCGGCGATGAGCTGTTCACGCCACTTACCGGCTGCGCGCTTGACGAGTTTCGCTTCCTTCAACTCGGCCTCGAGGGCTTCGATGCGCTCTCTCAGTAGCTCTTCCACAGACGCCTCCCGCTTCTCGCGCTTCTTGTCTGACCGGCCGATGAGGTAACGGATGCCGCCACCGAGGACGGCCAGCAGTGCACCCACTGCGGTGAGTGTCGGTCCCCAGGACTCCACACGCTCCTACCTCCCTCTCCTGATGGGTTGTCGGTGGGGGAGGGTCACGGGACCTCCTGGATGCCGACGAGCAGTGCGGTGATCTGCTTGACGATGCTGGTGGCGATGTCGTCAGGGATGTCGCCGTTGAGGTCGATGCGCTTGCCTTCGAGAGTGATGGAGACCATTGCTTGGGCCATGATGTGGATCCTTAGCGTTTGTAGGTGTACGAGATGGTGAACAGTGCGCCGGATGCGAGGGTGAAGTTCGCCCCGACTGCGCGGATAGAAGCGGCCCCGGTAGCTAGGTTCACGAACGCGATGGCCTGGTTGTTCAAGCCGGCCCCGACGACCTGAGTGAGAACGTAGGGGGAGTCCGCGGTAGAGCTCATCGCCGCCGATGGCAGCACGGTTCCCATCGACGTGTACGCGGTGGTGGTGATGGTTACGTTCGCGCCCGTGTACTTCGGCACCAGCGCGATCGTGATCTTCGTTTCGCCAGCGAGTGGCTCGACGAAAATGGACCCGCCAACGTTCCATCCCGCAGGGCTGAGCGCGCTAACGATCGACTCGGTGCCGAGGCCGTTGAGTTTCGCCTTGTCCGCCGCTGACATCGCACCCGGCGCGCTCGTGGTCGCTGCCGGGATGTCCGTGCCGGCGAGCACGACGTCACCGGTCCTACCGGCCACACTCGTCACGGCCCCGCCCACGGGTGAGCCGTTGACAGTGAAGGTCCCCACCACGTTGACGCTGTTGCTGCCCTTCAGGGTCAGCACGCCGTCACCAGTGTGGATGACGTCTACCTTGTTGGCACCCTTCTCACTGTGGAGGGTCATCAGGCCGTCTTTGTCGAACTTGAACAGGCCCTTGTTGATGTAGGTGCCGTTGTAGTCGCTCTGCTCGTACCGGATCTGGAGACCGTCCGGTGGGCCCATCTGCCCGCCCCAGGGGCGCATGCTGAGCGCTGTGTTGGTGTGGATGACCGCTGGGTCGTCCGGTGCTGCGTTGCGCACGTAGGTTGCCACGGACAGTGCAGAATCCAGGCTGACCGACAGGCCTCCGGATTGGGACGTTCCCCCGGTGGAGGGGCTTGCCGGGTCGCCGTCTTGACGGCTCCAGTACAGGCTCGCTCCTGCCGGGTCGATGTTCGCCGCTGAACGCCAACGCCTACCTTCGCTGTCGGTGTAGTTCAGGGACTGGATTTCGATGTTGTCGCCGTAGCGTGACGTCAAAGATGCCATGTTGGCGGGGTCGGTCTGGTAGGAAGTATTCGCTAGCCAGATCCCGGGCCGCAGCACCGGCAGGCCCGTCCAGGGTTCGATCACTTCCCGGTTGCCCAGACTGGTGCTGACCTTGATTGGCTGGTTGGTATAGCGGTCGATGCCGTCGGCGGTGGTGGAGATGTTGCCGCCCCGGTCACGCTGATCTGCCCGCCGGGGACGAGGACGCCGCCTTCGACGCGGAGTGTGCCACCTGGCGGGATGGTGGATGAGCTGTTCCGGTTGGCCCCGTCAAGGGCCTGCTGCTTCCGTGCCAGCTCATCGACCCGGTTCCGCGCATCGGTGACACCGAAGGGGCGGGGGATGAAGCTGTTATCCACTGGCACCAATGTCACCTCCTGTCAGGTCGGCAAGGGTCGGCTTCCAGGTCTTCATGTCCTGGCTCAGGGAGTACCCGATGACAGGCCAGACAGCATCAAGCTCGATGGCGAACTCGTCCAGGTCGACGGGGTCTTGCCCGACGCGGACGTTGACCTGTGCGGTATCGCCCAGGGTCAGGTCCGCCGGCCCGGTGTAGTAGTCCCCGTCGCCGGGGATCTTCGCTTCAAGAGTCACGAGGGTCTGGCCGCCGAAGAACGCTTGCTTCATGCGGGCCATGTGGGCGGCGATGGTTTCTTCGCTGTCCACGCCGGAGAAGTTGCGGCGTTCTTCCAGGCGTGGCCATCCAGCGGCTTCCCGGATGGTGTCGATCCCGGGTGCGGAGATCAGCCGGGATTCGCCTTCACCGTCGCCGACTGCGGTGACGAGGGTCGCGGCGTCTCCCTGGCCCCACCGGGTCTCTGGGGTGGCGTCGGTGATGTTCACCCCGGAGATGAACGCGTGCTCCGGGGTGGTGGTGCGGTTGCCCATGGTGGGGCGCATCCGTGCGATCTTCCGCACCCGCGACTGGGCGGCGTCGGCCCATTGGATATCAATCATCCAGTCGAAGCCGGGGGAAGCGTTGGACAGTTCCGTGAGACGGTCCCCGATCCTGGTGTTCTCCGCGTCCTGATAGAGGCGTTCCAAGATCACCCCCGTCAGTGGGGCGTCCACCTCGAGGCCGATGCCGTTGACGTTCGCGGCGTTGATCATGGCGGCGAAGATGTTGGCCTGGTCGACGTCAAGGAACTCGGCGGTGGGCATGTACCGGCGCAGAAGGTATTCCTCCACGGTCCTGCAGGGGATTTCCTGACCGTTGATACCTGGTGTGGCGGTGCTGTTGGGGATCCCGTGCCAGATGATCCGGCCATCCTCGTCGGTGACGAGGATGAGGGACTTCCACGGAACGATCAGCTTCTCCCAGTACCGGTTCTTGTAGAGGCGGCCTTCCCCGTCGAAGAACGGGGCGAAGAACTTGCCCTCGCCCACGCCCTTGAGCTGGCGGGTCAGGTCCTCCGCGATGACCAGGGGCGCTTCGTCTAGGACGGTGCCGGTGATCAGGTCACAGATGATGAACCTCACGGCACCTCCTAGGCTTCGTCAGCGGGGCATTCCTCAACCCAGAACTTCGTGATCTTCGGATCCACGGACACGCCCGTGAAGACGTTGCCGGTGACCTTGTCCACCCAGAAGCGCGGGATGGGCAGGGAGTTTGCCGGGACGATGATCTCTTCGGTTTCGATGTAGCTGCTCATCAGGTAGTTGCCGGGGGCTGTCCAGCACAGCGGGGAGCGGGTCTGGGCGTTGGATGCCTGGGACTGCATGAGGGATGCGCACACATCCCACCGGCTGATCCCGGAGGCGATGGCACCCGAGTTCACGCTGGTCTGGACGAAGACCTTCATGCGCCGGTCGTAGGCTTCCGCGTTCATCGACATGGTCGCCACGGCACGGGAGCCGGTGCCATCACTGGCCGAGGTGGGGATGTTCGTGGAATTGACGGTGAAGGTGGTGCGCTTCCACGGTCCGACATGGGTCCAGACGGTGCCGTTGTAGACCTGCGTGGGGAACCCGGGAAGGTCCATGCGGAGCCTCTGCAGGCCGCGCACCTTGGGCAGGGCGCGGGCCTCGGCCAGGCTGTTGACCGGGATCGGTGCTCCCGCTGCTGCGGTGATTGGCCGCTGATCGGTTACCACGGGGGAGCCGCTTCCGGCCTTGGGGACGTCGATGAACGCCAGAGTCAGGGCCAGACCTGGTTCGGGCTTCACCCCGCCGCCCGTGGTGGCGAGCGGGTCCGGGTCCCCGGTGAGTATCCGGACGACACCCTTACGGTTCGTCCCGCCGCTGGTGCCGTCATTCTGCGGGTTGCTGGGGTCCCAGACCTGAAGGATCACCCGGTCACGGCGGGGGTTGTTCGCATCCGCTGCGACCAGGGGGTCAACGGTGGCTGAAGTGGCCAGTCCGGTGAGGTACGCTCCCGTACTGGACGCGACCGCTGCCGGCCCTGCCGTTGCCAGGACATTGTTGCCCGAGAGGGTGATCGCCAGGGCGCGGGCGTCAAGGACACCGCTGCGGCTGGTCCCCACCGCGGCACCGGGGGCCAGGAGCCCGCCGATGTCACGGCGCAGGGACTCTCCCGTGTAGAGGGGAGGGCCAGCGGGGGAGGGCGCGTTGATGAAGCTGGGGTCGATTGCGTCAAGAGGCACAGTAGGCCCTCCTAATTCCAGGTGTCAGTCCAGGCCACGGTGGCGGTGGCCTGGTTGGTGGAGAGGAACCCCTCAGCGTTGAAGGTGAGGGTCATGCCCGGGCGGGGGTTGATCCACGATCCTCGTAGGGCGGTGCGCCGTGAGGCGGTGCCGTTCAGCAGGATCGTTTTCTTGTCCAGGTCGATCACGAGGAACTGCCCCACGGTCAGGACGAGGTTGAACGTCATGCGGTTGCCGAGGTCATCGGTGATCTGAGGGTTGGTCAGATGCGTGTTCACGGCGGCGATGGTCACCACGACCCGGGGAGTCCCGGTGCCGGAGGATCCGACCGTGACGGCGTTGTTCGTCACGGTCGCGGTGATCGCGAACGGCACGGTCAAACCGGCGAGCTGAACCTTCTCCGAGGTGCTCTTTCCCGCTGTGGACGTGTACCGGAACGTGTACCCGCCGGAGGGTGCGGAGCCGCCATCGAAGTAGTCCCCGGCAAAGGCGACCGCAGCGGACTGGGTAGCAGCGGCGCTGATCTTGACGGCGTCGAAGTCCAGCTTCACGCCGGAGGGGATGACGGTTCCGCCGTTGTACAGGTAGGGCACTGGCTGGGCGTAGATTGTGCCTGCCGGGGCCTGTGCCGAGTGGGTGACCCTGCCCCCGGTGTTGTTGGTGGGGGCGCTCATGGACTCGCTGATTCGGGTGTTGGTGGAGTCGTAGAAGCGGATCCCGATCTGGCTGGTGTAGCCGGAGTCGTTGGCCATCAGCATCGACACCGCTGCCCAGTCTCCGGGGGAGAGGTTCACTCGCTGGTCCGTGGATGAGGCGGCCAGGACGCCGGGCCGGGTTGCCCCGGAACCGGTGGTGAGCCTGCCCCAGGCCGTGCCGACGATCCACGCCGGAGGGGACGCGGTCTCTCGCGTCAGGGCTCCGCCGACACCGACCCAGCCAGAGGTGTCTACCTCGAAGGACGGGTTGTTGGACCAGTTGGTGTCCGCGACAGTGGTGGGCGGGATGACCAGGCCCCCATCGGTGATGGGGAGCTTGGCGACCCCGGAGCCGCTGATGTCGTTCGGGCCGGTACCGGCGAATCGCCGGTGGTCCGTGGCGACGAACTGCACGTTCACGCTGATCGTCTCAACCCCGTCCCACACCACCTCCGGCGTTCCCACGACCCGGACCATCGCGTACCGGGTCAGTTCCGCTTCAGCGACGATCAGAGGCTTGAAAACCTTCATGGGCAGGGCGGCGACGAACTGGTCCCGAACGAGCGCCCCACGGGCGAACGACGGGACCACGAGGACACCCCGGAGGACGTAGTTCGCACCGTCGTAGTAGGCAGGGTCAGACCAGGCCCCGTCCCGGTCGGGCCACGGGTTCACGTCCCCGCGCGTTCCCGGGTTGCCCCATCCTTCGATGGGTGCTGTGAGGACGCCGCCGACGGTGTCCGCCGGGTCAAGGTAGAGCCCTGACCCGGCGAACGTTCGCCCGCCGATGGTGGCCGTTACGATGTCGGTCACTGGCCCTCCAATCGACGCGCCACCGCCATAGCGGTAGCGCTCGGGTTTACTGCTTCGTGGACATGAATCTGGATTGGCGGCTTGCCGTCTGCCCACCGTCCGTGACTGCCGGGGGCGGGCACGTAGGAGGCTGGCCGGTAGGGCTGGGAAGCGACGGCGTTGGGGATCTGCACCAGGGAGTCCACGGCACGGGAAACCAGCCCCGTACCGTCCCGGACACCAAGCGCCAGGCCAGCAGGGACCTGCCGCCCGACCTCATACCGGAACACCCGAGAGGGTGAGTGGATCCCGAGGTTCTTCTTCACCTGCGAGGTCATCCGGTCGGTGACCTTCTTGATCGCCGCGTCCACGGCCTTGAGGTTCCCGGACAGCCCGTTCACAAGACCCTGCTGCGCGGCGATCCCCGCCCCGTACATCCCGTTTGCCAGGGACATGCCCGCAGACTGGGACACCGAACCAAGCTGCTTCCACTGCCCGTTGAGCTGCCCGACAAGGCCCTTGCCCCCGGCGATGAGGGACTTAGCGATGGAGCCACCCTTACCGGTGCCAAGCTCACCGATCTGCGCCAGCAGGCCAGCATCAAGACCCATGGAGCGCAGCTTGTCGAGCTGCCCCTTGAACCCTTGGACGTTGCCCACGGTCTTCTTCGCAGCCGCCACAATGCCCTGAGCGCTACGCCCGGCAAGATCGCCCAGGTTGAACTCGTCCCGGAACTTCTCAGCCGCGTCACTGGCCGCCTTGTCCCGAGTCTTGACCGCATCCGAAAGGCTCTTCTGCGCTGTCTTCAGACGGGACGCGATGCTGGCACGCTGGGTGGTGAGTTTGGAGATCTGCGCGTTGCTGGCGCTGATCATCCGCGACGTCGCATCCAACGTCCGCCCCAGAGACGTTTCCCGGTTGGCCTCGGCAAGCTTCTGCCGGCCCTGAGCGATCAGGCTCGCGACCTGCTTGTTCCGCTTGGCGATGGCCGCGTAGTAGGCGGTCATCTTTTTCGCGTTGGCCTTCGCGTCCTTCCCCAGGGCCGGGGCCTTCACCCCCGACACCTGAGCGGCACGGCTCATCAAAGATGACGCGGCCTTGCGGAGCTGGTCAGCCTTCGTGAAGTGCTTCGTGGCCTCAGAGGTGACCTTCCGAGCCACAGCGGTAATGGCTGCCGTGGCCTGCGGCCCAGCCTTCTTCACCCCACCGGCGAGGCCCTGAACGATGAACTCACCGAACTGCCGGAACACTCGCGACGGGCTGTGGATCCCGAGAGCTGCTTTGAACGGTCCGACGATCCAGCCGGGGAGCTGGTTGAGGAAGAAGCTGCCAATGCTAGACAGGAGGCTTCCTGCCCCGTTGAGAAGACCCTGGATCATGTCTCGACCGATCTGGACGAGGGAGCCCGTCAGACCGGAGAGCGCGCCGAGGATCTTGCCCGGGAGGTCCCGGAAGAACGAGACCACATTGTTGATCCCGGACGAGATCGCACCCGTGATGTTCGACCAGAGACCGGTGAAGAACGACTTGATGCCGTTCCACGCCGAAGACCACAACGAACCAATCAACGAGAGCGCTCCGCTGATTGTGGAGGACACTACCGCGATAGCGCCTGAAACAATGGCCTTGATCGCGTTCCAGATCCCACCGAAGATGTTCTGTATGCCTTCCCACACCTGGGACCAGTTGCCGGAGATGACGCCGGTCACGACTTGAATCACGCCCTGCACGATCTGCATCACCGACTTGATGATGTCTGCAACAGCGTTGAATACTGTGGTGACCACAGGTAGAAGTGCCTGAATCGCGGGTACCAGAATCGCCAAAATGATGTCAACGAGCGGACCAATCGCCGAGATGATTCCAGTGAAAATTGTGACCACCGGTGGAAGAATCGTGGTTACCAGGTTCACGATGATCGGCACAAGTGAACTAACAATTGCCGTGATCAGCGGCGCGATTGCTCCCACGACCTTCGCGAAAACAGGGGCTAGGTCTTGCAATGCTCCACCGATTGCGCCGGCCGCGCTGGCCAGAACAGGAGCGATCTCTTTGAAGGCTCCTGAGATGACTCCGGAGATCGTGCCAACGGTGTCACTAATGGTGGGAAGGACGCCGGCTATGGCTCCTGCAAATGCGCCGATGACACCCGCTACGGTACCGATGAGATCGGGCATCACGTCCGCCAGGCCGCTAAAGATTGTTGCAATTGGTGAGGCGGCTGTGACAATCCCAGCTATTTGTCCAATGATGGACCCGAAGATCGGCATCAGCGGCCCGAATGAATCCCCAATCGCGTCAAAGATCCCTTTGATCTTTGATCCGAAATCACTCATGAATCCGGCAAATCCGGATTTGCTGAAGTCCTGTGTGCCAGTTTGAAATGCCTTGAAGAATGCGTCTACGCCATCTTTCCCGGCACGGAGACTAATCCCAATACGTTCAAGGACTCCTGCGAAACCGGAACTGGTGACATCGGAGCCGCCGTCTTCGTAAGCGGCCTTCATGGCCTTGATCCCGCCCTTGACTTCTCGGGAGGCTTTCCCCGCTGCTGCGCCTACTGCCGCGAAGGTGGTGAGAATTGGGTTGGCGAACTTCGGGGCTTCACCATCGTCGAAGGACTTTTTCATCTCCTGGTAGCCCTTGCCGATGTCCTGAAAGATCGGCTTTAGCTTCTTGTTGAGCCCGTCGATAACCGGGATGAGGCCGTTTGCCCCGTCCTTCATTGCGGCGAGGAAAGGGAGCATGACGGTTTCGCCGACGCGTCCGAGGGCTGCCTTGAGGTTAGCCATCGAGCCCCGGAACGTTTCGCCGGACTTCAGCGCTGCACCGCCGAGGCCCTTTTCCATGGCGTTCTGGAAGGTCGCGAAGTCGATCTTGCCTTTGGACGCGAGGTCGTAGACCTCGTCGGAGGTCTTACCCAGTTCCTTGCCCAAGAGCTGGACAATCGGAATGCCAGCGTCGTTCAGCTGGGCGATGACATCGCCCTGGATCTTGTTCGACGCGGCGACCTTGTTGAAGATCGCTCCCATCTCACCCATGCCGACACCCGCAATGGTGGCCGAGTCGCCCACGAGCTTCAGGGTCCGTTCAAGGTCTTGGCCGGGTTTCACCCCAGCAGCGACCACGCCAGCAGCCACGGTGGCCGCGTCACCCATGCCGAACGCCGTGCCCTTCACTGCGGCCATGGCATTGTTCATGATCTTCGTTACCGACTGGGTGGAGTGGCCCAGCCCGGTGAGTTTGGCCTGTGCGTCCTCGATGTTCAGTGCTCGAGAGATCCCGCCTTTGACTGCCAGCCCTGCAACCATTGCAGGTCCAGCGACGGCGAGGACCTTGCCGGCGATACCGGCGAATGCAGCGCCGAACGAGCTTCCGCCGCGCTTGCCAGCGGCCGCGCTGCCCGCGTCTGCTGCCCCAGTTAGGTCGTTGACGATGCTCTTGCCAAGGCCCTTGGAGGAGGCGACGATGTTGACATACGCGGTCGCCAGTTCAGACATGGGGCCTCCTGGAATGCGGCTAGCCCCCGCACCAGGACGGTGCAGGGGCTAGCGGTTTCTGTTGTAATAGGCGACTTGTCGTTCGGTGACGAACTTGACCACGCCGGCCTTGGTGGTGTGAGCAACCTTCCCCGGTGGGGGTTGCGGTGCACGCCGAGCCTGTTTCCACTTCTCGGCCTGTTCGAGGCTCATGGGTTTGCCCTTGAACGTCGTGGTGGTCTTGTCCTCGAACCCTGGGCGCGGAATGGGCTTGGGTGGGCGTTTGCCCTTCTGCCCGTCAGCGGTCTTCTGCCATGCCAGGACTGCCAAGCGGTCTGCTATCAAGGCAGTAAGTTGTTCGAGAAGCGTCCAGCCTTGTCCGAGCGCCCGCTTGGTCGCCGAATCGTCAGGGAGATGTTCAGCGAAATCGGCAACCTCCCAGAGGTGGAAGCCGGGAACCCTGCCGGTGCGGGTGAGACGGAGCCCGTAGTATCGCAAGAAGTCGGCCCGCAACTGCCCGCCGAACTCCCGAAGGAGAGCGGCGAGCGTTAGGAGTTTGGGGCCAGTTCCTTGATGAGGTCCTGGACCAGTTCACTGCCAGCTTCCACGGAGACCCGCCCCGTCTCGGGGTCCCTAACCGATTCGAGCGCCGTTTTGAATGACTCCTTGCCAAGCAGCCGGCGCAGGATCCGGGGGAGCCGCTGCACCTCACCCTCATCGAGGGAGTCCAGGTCGTCGAGAAGTTCGAAGTCATCGAGTGCGTCGGCCGCGATGGTGTACTCCTGACCATGCACAGTGACGGTCTTTGTGCCGTCCTTGTTGACCCTGGGCTTGCGATCCTGGGGCTTCTTGACACCTTCCGGGATGGTGGTGGTGTCGTCGGTGATCTTGATTTCAGACATGGGTGCCTCCTGCGGGCAGAGAACTTGGTAGGGGTTGCGGGACTGGTGGTGACCTGTGGGGCGCGGTCCCGCAACACGCGCCCCACAGGGGTTGGGATCAGGCCATGTAGATGTAGGCCTTGGTGCCGGTGGAGTCCGGGTAGGCGGTCAGGGTGACGTCGTAGCCGATGGCCTCGTCACCCTTGAGGGAGACGTCGCCGCGTTCGGTGACCTGTGCGTCCGGGAGGCAGATGCGGATGGTCTTGGCACCATCACGGACCTCGATGACCCAGACCAGGTGATCGGTCTGAGTGCCCTTGATCTTGATCGCCGAAGCGGTGGCCGTGGGGTCCGCGTAGTAGACCTTCAGGACCTCTGCGGACGTCTCGATCATGGTGAACTGGTAGGTCAGGTCGTGGCTGGTCTGGATCTTCCGGACCACGTCACCGTTCTGCCAGGCCTTGATGTCGGTCTGGTCGGTGCTGATCGCCTGGGTGATGCCGTCCTCGGAGGCATAGCCGAGATCCTTGAGGGCGGCGTTCAGGGCGGTCGTGGTGTCAGTGGGGAGTGCGGTTCCGAGCGGGCCGGACGAGATCGTTCCGGTGACCGCGACGCGCACATTGCCGGCAGTGAGTGCCATGTTGTCCCTCCTGGGGGCATGAAAAAAGCCCCGCCAGGTGGCAGGGCTTGCAAGGGTTGGATGGGGTTAGATCGGCGTCCCACGAACAGCGAGTTCGAAGTTCTGCCGGTAGCGCGGGATCTTGGCGTCCGGGTCAGGAATATCCACGAGCCCACCCATGGGGTGGGCCCAGTAGATGACGACATCCATTGCTTGGGAATCGGCACTGGCCGGGACAGTGATGGTGTCATTGCTCAGGGCCGACAGGTGCGCCCGGACGAGCTGCGCCTTGGCCTTAGCAACGTTCTTCGTCGGCCCCCACGTATCGACCATGAGGAACGCCTTCTCATGGATCGGCGAGAACTGCCGGCCACCAGCATCACTGATGAGAACGAACTGGTCCGGACGAGGATTCGGTTCAGTACCGACGACGGTCAGGCCAGGGATCCTCGCGATCAGCCATAGCCGGGCCGCTGCCATGGCATTGCCGAACAGGACAACTTGGTTAGCCACTACCCACCGCCTTCGACAGCGCACCGTACTTCGCCTCAGCCCGGTACGCCTCTTCGGTGTCGGGGTAGATGGCAACACGAGCACGGGCACCACCTGTATGGGTGTCGGTCTCGAACCCTGGGCCGGCTGCATTCGCGACGCGTTCCGCCTGGGACTCGAGGAAAGCGACTACAGGTGGTGCGTTGCGAAGTTCGCGGAACCCTCGCTGGTTGAGCTTCACCCTGATTGCCATCAGCCCTCCACCCGCTTGAGGTTGATCCGGTAACCCGGTGCCCATCGCCAAGGCCCGTGGTTGTAGTCCTCGGGCCACCCGACAGCGAAGAACTCAACGCCGTCGATGATGACCTTGTCCTGGGGCTTCGTGAACCCGGTGGGGCTATAGAGGTCCAGATCCCGGTCGACTCCGGAGCCTGTGGGGCGGATCTCCACGTCTGAACCGGGTGTTGCCCAGCCCATGACCTTCTGATCAGGGCGGTCCTCCCAGTGCTCCGGGAGCGGATCACCCATAGGATCCTCGCCCCCCGCAATGCGCTCCTGGTGACCGACCGTGTAGGGGGAGGGGAATTTCATGGTGTCCCGCCTTCGTAGATCGGTTCCCCGGCGATGTCTGTCCCGCAGGAGCAGTACATTGCCCCGAAGTTCAGACTGCACCAGGGCAGATGGCGTCCTTCCGGGCGGAATGCGATCTGCACCCCGAAAGCCTTGGACTTCCCGCAGCCGAGCGCGATCTTCTCCTGCTTGTTCAGGTAGTAGTTACCGTCAGGGTTCGAGATCTTCCAGGTCTGCTGGAATGGCCCTGCCCCCTGAGTCATAGACTCCATGCCCTCGCCGCCGTCGGGGGTGCCCATTGCGCGGCGAACGACGGAGCAGACGACCCGGCGACGGGTCGAAGCGCTGGCGTTGGCGGCCCCTGAGCAGACGTCCAAGATGAATTGGGACGCATCCTCAAGGGCAACCGTCGCCGCTGCTTCACCCCCGGTAGGGAAGTCGGGCCACCGCTGCTTCAGTTCCTCCACAGTGGCGAACGGAAACGGTGTCACATCAGCCATGGCCCGACCTCCTTACTCGTCCTCGGACTTCTCGCCCTCGCCATGGCCTTCGGGTTCCTTGGCCTTGGCGGCTCGCCCGGTCGCAGCCTTCCGGGCTGCCGGCTTGCGCCCCGCCGGGGCCTCGTACTCGTCCTCCGGGACGTACTGGGAACCCAGGGACTCGGCCAGCTCGTCGTCAACGACGACGGTGGATCCGGTGTAGGTGTCGATCATCCGGCGGCTCACGGGGTCACCTTGTCTTCCACGACGGCGAAGCGGTCCGTGAAGACGTACCAGCCGTAGACGATCTCGAGGCGGAGAGCGATCTGGTTGTTTCGCATGAGGTCGCCCTGGCCGTCCGGGTCGCCGTAACGGATCAGCTCGACCGGGAGTTCACGCTGAACGCCCCAGCGGATGCCGTTCTGGAAGTCGCCAACGATGGCGCGCAGCTTCGTGTCGGCCGCTTCCGGGGTGCCGGAGACGGTGTTGCCCGTCGCTGCCGGGACGCCGAGGAAGTCGGTGACGTTGGTGCCGAAGCCGAGGTTCGGGTAACGCTGCACACCTGAGGGGGAGCCGTCGGCGTTCTTGCTCTGCAAGTTCGCCAGGGCCCAGGCCATCTTCGGGTCGAGGGCGATGCCGTTGACACCCCAGTTAGTCGGGGAGTTCACCAGCAGACCGACAGCGGCACGAATGTCCTGATCTGCCTCCGAGGACGCGGTGATCTCCACGCGCTTCGTGGTGGCGTTCAGGTAGTTCGACCAGCTCGAGATCACGGTGCCCGTGAGCGGGTTGATGCGGTGGTACAGGCCCAGATCAAGACCTCGGGACAGTGCCTTACTGCCCGCAGTGGCCAGCTCGGACAGGATGCCAAGCTGGTAATCCTCGTCTGCCCACTGGACTTCCTGATTGAAACGGAGAGTGACCTGCGCCTTCTTCGGGGTGGATTTCACGGAGGTGAAGCCGCCCGTGGTGGAACCCTTCTGGGCTCCCTCCTCCACGAACTCCGCCTTCGGAAGTCGTTGAAGATGATGTACTCCGTCTCGCCGAACCGCTGAGGTTCGCGGGCGGAGAGCTGGCCAACGGTCGAGCCCGTACGGGCTTCCGTGACAATGCCGTCAGCGATGTTCTTGGGGAGCATCACCTTGGCGTCGGTGGTCGTGAAAACGGCCATGATTTACCTCCAGGTGGGGTTAGTTGTTGCCGAAGAGCTTCCGAGCCGTCTCCCGGGTCGGGTCGTCGGTGATCTTGGATGGGGTCTTCCCCTGGGCGGGGACGACAGGTGCGGTCTGCTTGGTCCCACGGAAGGCCAGAAGCGCGTCAGCGGCGGCTTCAATCTCTTCCCTGGTTCCACCGCTCAGAAGGTTCTCCGGGACGCCCTTAGCGGCTGCCACAGAGGCGCGCAGTGCGGTCGCCTGAAGAGTGGCGTTCTCCTTGGCGAGCTGTTCAGCCCGCTCGGTAGCCTTCTGCAGTTCGGTCTTGTTCGCTTCCTCGAGCTTCGTGAACTGTTCAGCCTTGGCCTTCAGTTCCTCGTAGTCCGCGTACTTGTCGCGTTCACGAGCCAGACGCTGGCCCACGATCCGGTCAAGGTCCTCCTGCGTGGCAGGCGGGACGAATGCCTTCGGCTCGGGCTGGGGCAGGGGCTCGGTGGATTCTCCCGCTGGTGCGGTGTTGTTCGTGTCGCCCAAGGCGGCACCTCACTTTCCGTTTAGGCCCCGTACGGGCATAGAGGGTGAAAACCGCGCAGACGGGCGCGTACCGCTTCACGGGAGAACCGTGGAAGTCACTTCACGCCGAGTTCGGCGCGCATGTACTGAAGGACCTGGCTGGTCCGGTCCTTGGGAGAGGACTTCTCACCAATGGGGGTTTCCCAGTGGCCGGTGCCGGAACGGGAGCCGTCCTGTGTACGTTGGGCAGGGACCCAGATCTTGCCGTCCTGGGCCTGCTCGTAGCCCTTGCGGTAGGTATCCAGGTAGCGGTCCGCGTCGGCCTGCATCTGCACCGCGTTCTGAGGTGTGACCGCGACGACGGCGCAGCGGCAGTGGTCGTGGAAGGACTCGCCCAGGCGACGGGAGCCCCGGGGGTTGATGCCCCTGCCCTGCCCGCCACGGCGGCCCTTGGTCTTCTCCAACGGCACGCCACGGCCCACCACAGTCCCGGCAGAGTCCCGGGAGGTGTAGGCGGCACCGCGGGAGGCGAGCATCCCGCAGAACGCGCAGCAACCCGGCTTGGGGACGCGCTGGTAACCCATGCCGCCCTGCGCCTCGGCGTTGCCGATCATCGTGTCAGCCGCCATCGACGTAAGAATCCGTGTCAGCCCACCGGACAGGAGCGAGAACATCAACGCGTTACCGCCCTGCTCGAACACAGCAGGGCGGGAAGCCCAACCAGCCAACGAACTCCACCGGTCACTACCCGCGCCGGCGAGGCTCTGCGCGTCCACAGGGTTACGGACCTCAAGGACCTGTTGCAGCTCCGTGAAGAATTGCGCCGAGATCAGCGACGTCATCCCCGCGTACTGGTCACCCAGCACCGGCAACAGGTCCCGCATGGTCCGCTGCTTCACCTCAGGCGACGCGTCAAGGACCGGGCCGATAGTGCGCTGCAGGTCAACAAGAGCCCGGGTCGAAAGCTCACTAAGGAGCAACGAGTAGCCATTGACCATGGCGAGAGGAATCACAAGAGCCCTCCTCGAAGATGTCAGGTACCCGGCTCACGAATCGTGATCGGGGAACCTGGCATGAACTGCACATCGGGTAGCCCCGCAAGGGAGGCAGCAGACGATGCCTCAACACCGGCGCGACGCAGAACACCGAGTGCGTCAGCCTTTGCCTTCAGCACCTGGGCGTCCTCTAGTGCACTACTTGCCCCCCCCTGAAATAGATGCTCTGCCTTGCTGGTTGTCGGCCCCCTTGGCGACCTCAGCGGCAACCTCAGGAGTAACCGCGCTTTGACCGGCCACGCGGTTGATGAAGTCTGAGACCATTCCCTTCTGGGCCTCCTGGCGCAGGCTGTCCACCTCGTCATCGGTGAAGACCCGGCCAGCAAGAGTCGGGTACTGGATGATCTGAGGAAGCACAGGGGCGAGCTTCGTGAGGGCATCAGCCTCAGCCGACATCGAGCGGAACTCCGGATTACGGAACCGTGCCGAGAGCTTCCAGAACTCGTCCGGGAGGCTCGTCTCGTCCTCCTTGACCATGTAAGCCAACCCGGCGATCTCTTCGACAGCAGGGGCAAGCACGTACTGGTTCTGCCACATGATGTCGATCAGTAGCTCATGCTCTGCCGCACGGATCGCCTCGGCGCTGGACGGCTGATCATGAAGCACGCCGAGAGAAGATGGTGACAAGCCAGTCTCGCCGCTGAACGCCATCGCAACTGTCCGGAGCATGTCGCTGTGAGTGTCATCGTCGCCTGCTGCAGCTGTTTGAGCTGCGGGATATCCCCGTCCTCGTCCTTCGTCAGGGCAAGCAGACGGCCATAGCGAGCTTGAATTTGGCCTCTTCCACCGAACCGCTGAAGGCATCCTCCGCAATGCCCAAGATCGCGAGCTGCGGGGTCGAGTAGAACTCGGCGTTGCCTTCCATACGAACGAACGCACGAACTGCCATGTCGTTCAGGGCCATCACGGAATTCGTCAGGCGGGATCGACCGAACGGTGCATTGCCTTGCGGATCGTTACGGATGGCAACGGCAAGGACGCGCCCAATCGAATGTTTTTCCTTGTTCGACTTCCACTTGCCATCATCAAGCTTGCACGTGATCACTGAGTCTTCGAGCCACAGGACGAACTCGGTAGGGTTGCTGAGCTGATCGACGTCAGTGATGGTCAGGAGCGCCGACATTCGACGCTTACGCCTGTCCAGATGCCAGCAGCAGACTCTGCGGAATGCCCAATGATCTGGGCAGGCGCTTCACCATCAGTACCCTTAGCAACGGTCATGAACGACACCGAATGCTTATTCGCGCCGGTCACGGCCTGCTGGAACTCGAGCCCGAAGTTGTTGGCCTTCAACACCTCGCCAAGATCGAACGGGTCCTCAGAACCAGGAAGATGAAGGCCATCAAACTGCACCCGCAGGGAAGGCCTACGAACCGCCATGGCTGCCCAGGACAGATAGAACTTTCGCGTTCCGAAGCTGAGGCGGCAGAGCGATGCCGAGGTCCTTGAACGGGTTCAGCATCGCGTACTGGGACCGGCGCAGCGTCTTCGGCAGGCGGGCCGCCACGTAGCAAACAGCTTCCGGGCGATCCTCAGCTCATCATCGCCGAGCCCTTCGACGTCAGTTTGGAAAGATCCTGGTAGCCCCAACTCATAGGAACCCTCCCTTCCGGCCAGGCCGTCGTTTCGTGGTCTTTGCGCCCCAGTACGCCAGGGTGGCGGCGTCCAGTAGGGCGACGCTGGTCCCGTCGGCGGGGGAGTCCCAGCCGAAGCCGCCAGCTTTGCCGATCTTGCGCTTGATGGCCGCCTCAGCCTGTGTGGTCAGTTCACTCTCGCCAGAGTGCTCGAG